>NZ_JBHUDX010000068.1:0-25540 GCF_042678285.1 Streptomyces caeni | reverse complement strand
GCCAGATCGCCGCCGAGGCCCACCAGGACGCCGCAGCCCGCGGCGGCCGCGGCGTGGCGTGCGGCGCGGTCGGCGGTGAGGGCCTTCGCGGTCGCGCCCAGGTCGAGGCGCGCGTGCGGCGGCAGGCACAGCCGCCGGGCGCGAGGGTTCCAGGCGATCCGGTGCCATCCGGGGGCGGGCCGGGCCGCCGGCAGGGGGCGGGCGTCGTCGGGGCGCAGGGAGGCGAAGCTGCGGTCGTAGCCGAGCGCGTCCATCGCCTGGCCGACGGTCGGGTCCACGGCGCCGTCGGTGAGGCGGGCGGCACGGAGCGCGGCCTCGAGCGCCTCCGCGAAGCGTTCGCCGACCGTCACCGGGGTGCCGGCGGTCAGGTTCACGCGGCTGAGTTCGGAGTCCGGCCGGAAGCGGCTGCACGCCGCGTCGACGGCGGCCAGCTCGGCGCGCAGGACGGCCTCCGCAGCCGGCAGCCCCCGCGGGTCGGTCACGAGCAGCACCGCGGTGGTGCCGAGGGCCGGGAAGACCACCTCGGCGGGCGCGCGGTACGGTGCGCCGGCCGGAACGGTCATGACGCCCCCGTGGTGGTGTGGGGCTGCTGCTGCGTGGGGGCGGGCGGCTGTGCCGGAGCCTGCAGGCCGGGCCCGGCGGCCGGGGCCGTGCCGGTGCCCTCGCCGTCGTCTCCGTCGTCGTCCTCGTCCTCGTGACCGCCCGTGCCGCCGTGGTCCTCGTGCCCATCGTCCGCGTGGGCGGGCGCCACGGGGTTCGGCACGGGCGGACCGGACGACGCCGAACCGGCGGGCAGCAGATGGGTGTAGACGGCGCCCAGCGCGGCGGCGCCGGCGAGCGCCGCGACCGCGATCCACCGGGTCAGGCCGCGAAGCCGCCGTACCCCGCGGTCGCGTGCGTCCGCGGGGTACACAGAGGGAGCGGGGGAAGCGGGCGGGCCGGAACCGGGGGAGGGGAAGGGCGCGGACGGGAAGGACATGGCAGCGGCTCCTGGTGGATCGGGCGGCCCGGTTCGGCTGCGTTCCCTCCAGGCTGTGTCAGCGCCACCCCGGAACCCGCTCACCTCTTCTTCAGAACCGGTAAAGATCTCGGTCCCGAAGGCGGCCTGCCCGCGTTCCGGATTCCCCGCCGTTTCCGGGTCCCGCCATGCGGGGCCCTGCCGTGCCGGGCCCCGCCGTTCACCGGCGGCCCGCCCGCCCCGGACCGCCGTCCTGCCGCAGCGGCAGCTCCAGGACGACGGTCAGCCCTCCGCCCGGGGTGTCCTCCAGGCGTGCGGTGCCGCCGTTGACGGTCACCAGCCGGTGGACGATGGCCAGCCCCAGGCCGGTGCCCCTGGCCCGCGGATTGCCGAACCGGCGGAACGCCACCCCCTTCGCCTCGGCGTCCATTCCGGGACCGTCGTCCCTCACCCGCACCAGGGCCGAGGCCCCGAGGACCCGATGGTCGACCGTCACGCTCCCGCCGTCTGGGACGGCCTCCAGGGCGTTGGCGATCAGGTTGTCGAGGATCTGCTCCAGATGACCGCCACCCAGGGAGGCGGACAGGGCGGGGCCCGCGGCCCCCGTCAGACGCACATGGCGCTCCTCGGCCACCGGCGACCACGCGGCCACGCGCTCCGCCACCACCTCGTCGACCCGCACAGCGGTCGGGCGAGGCGTCGTCTGCTCGGCGCGCGCCACCGCCAGCAGCCCGTCGACCAACCGGGACAGCCGGGCGATCTCCCCCTGGGCCGCGGCCAGTTCCGTCGCCGTGTCGTCCTCGGCGCCGGCGGCGAGGACGTCGAGCCGCAGCCGCAGCGCGGCCAGCGGGGTGCGCAGCTGATGGGAGACGTCGGCGATCACAGCCCGGTGACCGTGCACCAGGGCCTCGGTACGGGCCGCCATGGCGTTGAAGGTCGCCGCCAGACGGCGGACCTCCGGCGGCCCTTCGCCGACGACGGCCCGCTCGTCGAGGGCGCCCTCGCCGAGCCGCCTGGCGGCGGCGTCCAGCGTCGACAGGGGGCGGCTCACCCAGCGGGCGAGGCGGACGGACAACAGCACCGACGCGGCGAGCCCCGCGGCACCGATCGCGGCGGACCAGCCCCAGATCGCGGCGATCCGCGCGTCGAGCGGGGTCGCGGAGCGGGCGAGGACGACGACTCCCGCGGGCTGCCGGACCTCACCGGCCGGTTCCGCGGCCAGCAGCCGTCCCTCGCGCTCCGGCGGCTCCGGCTCGTGCCCGTCGAGCACATCCTCCACCAGCTCGCGCGCCTCCTCGCCCTGGGCCGCGGCGCACTCCGTGCTCGCCACCAGGCGCGCCGAGGCGTCGTACACAGCGACGCAGTCCCCCGCCCGGGCCGCGGCATCCATCTCCCGCCGCATGGTGGTCGCCGGCCGGTGGTCGGAGAGGTGTTCCTCGGCCGCCGCGGCGATCACCCGGGTGGCCGCCCGCTGGCTGTCCCGGAACGCCACGCGCTCCCGGGCCGTCAGCGACGCGGCCAGCGGCACCACCGCCAGCACCAGCAGCACGGTCGTCAGCACGAGGAGCGTCCAGGTGATCCGGCGGCTCACGGCTGCTCCCGTGCCGCCCCGAGCCGGAAACCGTGCCCGTAGACCGTCTCGATCAGGCCCGGCACGCGAAGCTTGCGGCGCAGCGACGCGACGTGCACGTCCAGCACCTTCGTGGGGCCGTACCAGTGGGCGTCCCAGGCCCGCTCCAGGATCTGCTGCCGGCTCACCACCCGCCCCGGGTCCGCGGCCAGGCACTCCAGGATGCCGAACTCCTTCGGCGTCAGCGCGAGCGGGCGGCCGTCCACGGAGACCTGCCGGGTCCGCAGATCGAGCACCAGCGGCCCGTGCCGCAGCACCTCGGGTTCGGCCGGGCGCCTGCGCCGCAGCACGGCCCGCATCCGCGCCAGCAGCTCGGCCAGCCCGAACGGCTTGACCAGATAGTCGTCGGCGCCCTCGTCCAGGGCCACCACCCGGTCCGCCTCCTCGCCACGCGCGGTCACGGCGATGATCGCCGCGTCCGACCGCGCGCGCAGCATCCGGCACACCTCGACGCCGTCGATGTCGGGCAGCCCCAGATCGAGCAGGACGACATCGGGGGTGTCGGCCGTCAGGGCCGCCCGCCCGGTGCGGACGCCCTCGACGGCGTACCCGGCCTGCCGCAGCCCGCGCACCAGGGAGTCCGCGATGCCCCGGTCGTCCTCCACGACCAGCACGCGTGTCTCCTCGGACGAACCTGTGCCGTGTCCCGCCATGTCCGCGACCGCCTTTCGGACCGTGCGGTCCACCACCCCGATTCTGCCCCTTCAGCCTTCCCCGATCGTGGGGCCGGATGGCAGGGGCCGTTGGTCCCCTCACCTGCCGCATGGGGCCGGGCGGATCACCGCAGGGACGGCGACGCGGTACCGGAAGGCCCTGTGCGCACGGGCCGATCGGCATCTTCCGGTGCTCGTCGTGGTTCGGGAAGGCTGTCGATCACGGGATGCCACTCCTGGCTTTGATTCAGGACAGTGGCTGGGCGCCCGTGAGGGGCCCGCCTACGGGCGGGGGCCGTTGCTGCGCGGGTGGCGTGGCGGCCCTGCGTCCGTCCGGCCCGACCGTCTTCTCGGCCGACGGACGCACCCCGGCCCGCCGCCGTACCCGTGCCGCGTACGGTGGCCGGCCGGGTGGCCGGGCGCGGCACGGTCAGCCGAGGCACACCAACTGCAGCAGACAGATCTGCGTCGGAGACGTGGCCGCGGGCGTGGGGCTCGCGGGCGGCGTACCCGCATTCGTGCCGCCGGTGGCGGCGGGCGCGGGGGTCTGCTGCGCCGTCGTGGCGGAGCCGCCGGGCACCGTGGCGCCCGAGGACGGGGCGGTGAACTGCGTTGACGGGGCCGACGTCGTCGTTGCCGTCGTTGCCGTCGTTGCCGTCGTTGCCGCCGTCGCCGTCGCCGTCGCCGTCGCCGTCGTACGAGGAGAGGCGGCCGCATCGGGCCGAACGCTTCGCGGGGTGGCGCGGTGCGGTGCTGCGGCCGGCTCCCCGGGCGGGAGTCCGGTCGCGGGCGACTGCGTGGAGCGCGCGGGCGGGTGCGTACGAGGCGGTGCCGTCGTCGGGCCGGGGTCCTCCAGCACCTGTCCCTCCGCGGCGCCCATGCTCGTGTCGTGCGGTGCCGAGGCCGACTGCGCCCGGTCGGCCGTGCCGCGGTCCAGCGTGGCGACGGTCAGCCCGCCCCCGACGAGTGCGACGGCTGTTGCGATCACGGCCCGGCGCTGGTTCTTCTTCAGACGGGCCAACTGCCGCCGGCGGGCCGCCCGGCCCTGCGGCGCGGGCCGTACGCCCGTGACCCCGTCGGACACCTCGGTGCCGGGGACCCGGAGAGCCTCGTCCGCGCCCCCGGCCGCCGCCCCGTCTCGGGCACGGCCGTCGTGCCACCCGTCCGGGGCCGTGGTCTCCCACGCCGCCCCCGCGCCCGTCACCGCCCTGGCGGACGGGGCGACGTCCGGGGCGTAGGCACCGCATCCGGGACACACCAGGGCGCCGTTGAGGTACCGGCGGCACGAGGAGCAGTAGTCCATCACTGGTCTTCCTGAGTCGGCGTACCGTCGGCCCGCCCGGCCGCGGTCTGGTCGTGTTCGCAGGGGGAAGTGAGCGGCCAGCAACGCTAACGAGGCTTTCGCAAGGCCGTGTGCAGCCCGTGTGACGCTCCTGCGCGGATTCCTCGCGGACCTCGCGGACCTCGCGGACCTCGCGGGACCGTGCGCGGCCGACGGCGAGGCGTCACCGGCGCGCGGGGGGCCGCCCGGTTCAGGAGGCCCCCCGCGCGGCCCGGCCGCGTGGCGCGCCCCGCGGATGCGGTCGACGCTGGGTGGGAGACGGGTCCGGCCGGCGGGCGGGTCCGCGACGCGCCACCGGTCCGGCCGGCGGGCGGGTCCGCCCGGGACGAGCGAGGATGCGCGATGGGCGGTCTGGTGGTCGTCGGGGTCGGCGGTTCGGCGTCGAGCCTGGCCGCGGCCGAGGTGGCGGCGGCGGGACGCGGGGCTGCGGGTGGCGCACGCGTTCATCTGGCCGGCGATGCACGTGCCCCTGGGGCCGTCGTCGTGGGGCCCGCCCGAGGGCGGGCTGCGGAACATGGCCGGGCGTCCGGTGGCCGAGGCGGTGGAACGCGCCAAGGCCGTGGCACCCGGGGTGGAGGTCACCGGCAGTGTGGTGACCGGTGAGCCGCTGACGGTGCTGGAGGCGCAGTCGCGGGCCGCGGAGCCGGTGGCCGTCGGGTCCCGGAGCATGGGCGGCTTCGTCGGACTGCTGCTGGGGTCCGTGAGCCAGGCCGTGCTGCACCACGCGCACTGCCCGGTCGCCGTGGTCCGTGGCGAGGACGGCCGCCACGGACCGCGGTGGCGCGCCGCGGGCAGGGCCGGGTGGCCCCGGGCATGGCCTGGTGGTCCCCTGGCCGCTGCCGGGCCGCGGGCCCCAGGGTGGAGACCACGGGCAGACGTGAACGGGCACCCGGTGAACGGGCACCTACTGGTGGGAGGCAGAAGTGAGCGGTCCGGTGATCGTGGGGGTCGACGGCTCGGCGTCCAGCCTTGCGGCGGTGGAGGTCGCGGCCCATGAGGCCCGGCTGCGGGAAGCCGAACTGCGGATCGTGCACGCGTTCGGCTGGCCTGCCGCCCATATGCCGGCGGGTGTGGCGCCGTGGGCCAGGGGCGAGAAGGGCCTGGAGGCGATGGTCGAGGGAACGCTGGCGGAGGCCGAACGCAGGGCGTACGCCCGCGCGCCGGAGGTCGTCACCAGCCGCTCCGTGGTGGTCGGCGAGCCGCTGATGGTGCTGGAGATCGAGTCGCGCACCGCCGCGCTGGCCGTGGTCGGCAGCCGGGGCCTGGGAGGCTTCGGCGGTCTGCTGCTGGGATCGACGGCGGTGCATCTCGCCGCGCACGGGCACTGCCCCCTCATGGTGGTCCGCGAACACCCCGAGCCGGCCGGCCCGGTGCTGCTGGCGGTCGACGGTTCCCCGGCCGGCGAGGCGGCGGTCGGGTTCGCGTTCGCCGAGGCCGCGCTGCGGTCGGCGCCCCTGCTGGCTTTGCACGTGTGGAACACCTGGAGCGAGCGGGCCTACGACGGCCCCGGCGACCCCCTGAGCTCGGTGGTGGTGGACATCGACCGCCTCCGCGAGGCGGAGCAGCGGCTGCTGGACGAGGCGCTGGAGCCGTGGCGGGCTCGCTTCCCGCAGGTCGAGGTGGAGCCGCGCCTGGTGCGTTCCCGCATCCGGCCGGCCCTGATCGAGGCGAGCCGGGAGGCCCAGCTCCTGGTGACCGGCGCCCGCGGCCGCGGTGGCTTCACCGGCCTGCTGCTCGGGTCGGTCAGCCAGGCCCTCCTGCACCACGCCCACTGCCCCGTCACGGTGGTGCGCGGCACGGGGTGACCGGGGCCAGCCGGCCACCCGTGCCGTCCACGTCGTGGTGGGTCTGGATACCGGCCACCGTCAACGGCACCGCGAGGCCCAGCGCACCCAGCGATCCCGGGAGTTCGTCCGCGGTCAGCAGCTCGCGCGGCAGCAGCGTGGCCAGGACGGCCGACAGCAGCCGGTGTTCGTCCTGCGGCGTCCTGGTCCAGGCGGTCACCAGGTACGACAGCCGGAACCAGCGTGGCGGTTGGCGGCGGCGCACCACCACGTCACGGTCGTCACGCACGGACGCCCGGCCGCGCTGCCGCCGGGTGACGTCCTCCCGGATGTCGTACAAGTAGGTGTTGACCACAGGGGCGTTGCGTCAGGCCGCCCAGTCGCGGGTCGGCGCCTCGAAGGACACCTCGATGCCGGAGCCCGACAGCGCGCCGCCGCCGAGCAGGTCCTTGAGGACCTCGTCCACCTCGTGGATCACCGTCATGCTCCCGAATCGCCGTACGCCGGGCCCGGCTCGGTGCCGTCCGGCCGCCCGCTACCGATCGTGCCCCCCGCACGGCGCGGGCCGCAGGCGTGCCGGGGCCGGCGGCCGGGCAGGTGCGCTGCCCGCGTGTCCGCCTTCGATTGCCCGTTCGGTCAGATGTAGCCTTCCCGCAGGGCATAGGCCACGGCATGCGCCCGATTGCGCAGATGCAGTCGCGTCGTGAGTCCGTGCATGACGTTCTTGACGGTGCGTTCGGAGTAGGACAGCTTGCTGGCGATCTCTCCGGTGTCGAGGCCCTCGGCGACCAGCCGCAGGACGTCCACTTCACGGGGCGCGAGGCCCAGGGCGGGGGTTCCGGGCCGGCCCGGAACCCCCCGGTGCAGCGTTCCCACCTGGCTGATGAGCCGGCCGAGCAGGTCGGAGGGCAGGTCGCCGTCGCCGCGGGAGGCGGCGAGGACCGCCTGCACCAGCCGGTGCGCGGTGGCCTCGCGGCGCCAGACGATGGCCCCGACCCCGCACTCGATGACGTCCAGCAGTTCGTTCTCCCTGATGGTCCCCACCACGAGCACGGCGCGGGTGCCCTCACTGCGCGCGACCCTGCGCAGCCGGGTCAGGGCCGCCTCGTCGAGCGCGTCCTCGATCAGCAGGACCACCGTGCCGGGCCCGGATTCCTCGCGGAGTTCGATCCCCGGGTGCCGGCGCAGATGGCTGACGGCACCCTCGTGGGAGATCGGGTCCGGGGCGGCCACCGCCACGGGTATCCGGGGCCCGGCGCCGGCGGCGCCGGTGTCTGTGGTCCGGGGTGAGCTGAGCAACCGTTTCCCCCATGTTCACGGGCCCGCCGTCCGTCAGGAGCCGGTGGCGGATGGGCGTGTTCCACACTTCTGTGACTGCTGTGGCGCGCGCAATCGTGGAGCACCACGAGGCGGACCACGAGACCAGCGGGCCGGCCACCACGAGTGGCGCCGGGTGCGCGCATCGCAGCAGGCCAACGGGGGGCTGCCACACGGCGGGCGGACCCGGCGGCCCCGTACACGCACCCTCGTGAGCCTCGCCACAGCGGCCGCCGGAGGGCGTGCCGGACGGCACCCGGACGCCCCGCCCGTGGGCCATGTCACGGCACCGGAACCTGCACCGCCCCGTCCCTCACAACGGGACGCCGCAACCACCACAGGAGGCAGGGATGACCGGACTGCTGCGTGACCGCGACGACGTGCGGGCGCTGCTCGCGTCCGAGGCCGAGCGCGCCCGCACGGGCAGCGGCCGGCTCGTCCTGCTTCGCGGCGCCACGGGCACCGGCCGCACCGCAGTGCTGGAGGCCGCCGCCACCCATGCGGCCCACCGCGGCCTGCGTGTGCTGCGGGTGCGGTGCTCTCCCGAGGACACCGCCGTGCCGTTCTCTTCCGTCCTCCATCTCCTCGGCCCCGTACCGGAGTTCGCGGACGTGGCGCCGGCCGGCTACGACCGCCCCGGCGCGGCCCGGCTGTGGCGGCTGCTGCGCTCGTACGCGGACGAGACCCCGCTGATGGTGGCCGTGGACGATGTCCACCTCGCCGACTGCTCCTCGCGCCGCTGGCTCGTCGAGGCCGCCCGCCGCGTCGACCGATTACCGGTGCTGCTGGTGGCGACCGAACGCAGCCAGTACGACATCGACCCCCAGCCGGAAGGTCTGACGCACGCACTGCCGCCGTCCCTCGTCCGCACCCACACCCTCGCCCCGCTCACCGACGACGCGTCGGCGGCCCTGGTCCGGGCCGCCTTCCCCACCGCCACCGCCCCATGGACGGCTGACTGCGTACGGGCCGCAGCGGGCAGCCCGCTGCTGCTGCGCGCCCTGCTGGACGACCTGCGCGGCGCCCCGCCGCCGGACGTGCCGGAGACCTGCGCGGCGCTGTACCCGGGCGCGTACCCGGCGGCCGTCTCCTGGTGGCTGGACAGCGCCGGGAGCGCCACGGCCGAGGTGGCCCGCGCACTGGCCGCGCTGGAAGGGACCCACCCGCAGGACACCGCCGACGGCCTGGCCGGGCTGCTCGCGGAGGTGGCCGGGGCCGATCCGGCCCGGGTCGCGGGCTGGCTCACCGCGATGACCCGGCTCGGACTGCTGCGCCCCGACCTCGCGGGCCGCCCCCGCTACGCTCATCCGCTGCTGCGCGACGCCGTGCTGTCCGGCTGGCGGGCCGAACGGCGGGGGGCGGTGCACCGGGCGGCCGCGGAGGCGATGCTGCGCCGCGGCGACCGGGTCGAGGCCGTGGCCCGGCAGCTGCTGGACAGCCGGGCCGTCGGGCTGCCCTGGGTGCTGAGTGTGCTGCGCGACGCCGTGGCCGTCGCCGTGCGCGGGGGCCGGCCCGGCGACGCGGTCGGCTATCTGCGCCGGGCCCTGGACGAGCCCCTGCCCGACGACCTCAGACAGCGGCTGCTGACCGAACTGGGCTCCCTGGAGTACACCTTCGCCGACACCCCGGCGGGCATCCCCCGTCTCGCCGAGGCGTTGCACCTGCCGGCCGAGCCCCGCGACCAGGTGCGCACGGCCATCGCCCTCGGCACGGCCCTCGCCGACCGGGGCGAGGTCCGCACGGCCGTGGAGGTGCTGCGGCGGCTGGAGGACCGGCTGGCCGACGACCCCGAGCTGGTTCGCACCGTGCAGACCGCGGGCGCGCTGCTGTCCGACCGGGACCTGACGGTCCGCCGGGAGGCGTACCAGTGGCTGAGCGACGCCGCCGAGCGCTCTCCGGACCTTGTCGGAGCCACCGGACAGGCCCTGCTGGTGCGGTACGCGGCCACCGCCGGGGCCAGTTCGGCCCGGGCGGCCATGAAACGGCTGCGGGCGCTGCTGACGGAACCCGCCGACCCGCTGGCCGAGCCCTTCCTGCTGGGCACGGCCGCCGCCGTCGCCCAGTGGGCCGACGAACTGGACCACGCGGAAGGGTTTGTGGAGCGCGGCCTGGCCGGGCGGCGCACCGTACTGCTGCACCCGATGCAGCAGTCCCTGCTGGACGTCCGGGACGACATCGCCGCCGCCCGCGGGGCCTACGGACTGCTCCTCGCCGACCATGCGGCACGCCCCGCCCCGGCGCACCCCAGCGGGCCCTCCAACGCCGACGCGCACGCCCTGGTCGCCCTCGTCGAGACCGGCCGCACCGAACAGGCGCGGCGGCTGGCGGACGGCTTCGACCTGCGGGAGGCGCCGGATTCCTGGGAGCTGAACCGCTTCCTGTACGCGCGGGGCGTGCTGCGCCGCGCGGAGGGGGACGTCACGGGCGCCCTCCACGACTTCCTGGAGTGCGGCCGGCGGCAGTCGGCCCGCGCCGTGATCAGCCCGGTCGTCACGCCCTGGCGGACGGCGGCCGCGGAGTGCCGGCTGGCGCTGGGCGGCCGGCATGAGGCGCTGGCCCTGGCGGAGGAGGAGCTGCGGCTGGCCCGTGTGTGGAACACCCCGCGCACGGTGGGGAGGGCCCTGCAGGTGCTGGGCCTGGCGACCGGCGGGCGGCGCGGCCTGGAGCTGACGGAGGGCGCCGTGGACCACCTCCGCCGGTCGCCGGGGGAGGCCGACCTGGTGTCCGCGTTGATCGCGCAGGGGCGGCAGCTCATCACCGCGGCGGAGCGGGCGAGGGCCCGCGACTGCCTGCGGGAGGCGGCCGAGCGGGCCGAACGCCTCGGCGCCGTAAGGCTGCGGGCCGACGCCGAGGAGGCGCTGCGCACGGGCGGCGCCCGCCGCTCCGCCGCCCCGCTCACCGGCTCCGGGGCGCTCACGGGCAGCGAGCGCCGCATCGCCGAACTCGCCGCCGACGGCCGCACGAACACGGAGATCGCCGACCTGCTGCACCTGGCCCGCCGCACCGTGGAAACCCACCTGACCAGCGCCTACCGCAAACTCGGCATCCGACGCAGGACCCAACTGCGAACGGTGCTGACGACGGAGCCTGAAGGATAGACCCCCCGTGCCGCCGGACTCCCGGGCCCAGCCGGCCCCCGTCCCCGTCCCCGTCCCCGTCCCCGTCCTCGTCCTCGTCCCCGCCCTCGTTCTCGTCCCCGTCCCCGCCCTCGTTCTCGTCCCCGTCCCCGCCCTCGCCCTCGTTCTCGTTCTCGCCCTCGTTCTCGTCCCCGCCCCCGTCCTCGTCCTTGCCCTCGTCCTTGCCCTCGTTCTCGCCCTCGTTCTCGTCCCCGCCCCCGTCCTTGCCCTCGTCCTTGCCCTCGTCCCCGCCCCCGTCCTCGTCCTTGCCCTCGTTCTCGCCCTCGTTCTCGTCCCAGCCCCCGCCCCCGTTCCAGTGCCCGCGGGCGGCGGTGCCGCGGTCCGGGCGCGCAGGCCCTGGTGGTCGTCCGCCTGCCGCTGTCCTCGCACGCGCGTCGGCGTGGGGACGGCACCGGGGGCGTGAGGGGGCTCCTGTCCGGCCCCGCGGAGATCGACGCCTTGGCGCCGTGCGGCGTTCAACTCCCGTACGCCCGGCGGTCGCCCGGCACCGCGGGCAGGTCGCCGCGCTCCGCGTGCGGGGCGGCGGCCCCCGACGGCTTTGCCGTCTCTTTACAACCTGTTCCGCCGCTGCCTCGTCTCTCCGCTCGATCGTCACCCGGCCCGCCGCGCACCGGCGGGCCGACGAAGACGAAAGAGAAAGGGAGCCACTCCATGCGCCGAACCGTCCTCAGCGCCGCGGCACTTGCGTGCACCGCCGTGCTGGCGAGCACCGTGCCCGCGTTCGCCGACGGGCCTTCCCCGGTCCCCACGGTCCGCCCGACCGCCACCACCGCACCGGCCCCGTCCCCCGCCACCCCGACGCCCAGCGCCGCACCGACCCGGGCACAGGTTTCCGCCCGTCCGGTGCCGAGCGCCGTACCCGCCCGGGGCCAGGTCTCCGTCGTGCCCAAGGGAGCGCCCGACACCGGAGTCGCGCCGGTGGCATCGCGGTCCGGCCCCGGGGCCGGGTTGGTCGGCCGGGCCGCCGCCGCGGTGTTCGCCACGGCCGGTGCGGCGGTCTTCGTCGTACGCCGCCGGCGGGCGACCGGGGCATGACCCCGCTCTCCAGGCGCGTGTTCGCCGGTGCGGCGGCGGCCTCGCTGCTCGTCGGCTGCGCCGGCCACGGCACGACACGGACCGGGATCCCCCGCCACGGCGGTTACCCGCCGCCCGGGCCTTCGCGGACCCCCGGACCGCCTTCGCGGACCCCCGGACGGGCGGCGCACGCCCCGGCGCGTTCGGCCCCGGTCAGGCTGCGGATCCCGGCCATCGGGGTCGACACCCCGGTCATACGGCTGGGGCTGGCGCCGGACGGCGGTGTGCAGGTGCCCCCGGTCACGGCCCACGACCGCGCGGGCTGGTACCGGTACTCGCCGGCACCGGGCCAGACCGGCCCGTCGGTCATCCTCGGCCATGTGACGGTCGGCGCCTACGGCGACGGGGTCTTCCGCCACCTGGCGCGGCTGCACCGGGGCGACCGGATCGTGACGCGCCTGGAGGACGGCACGGCGGCAGGGTTCGCCGTCGCTTCCGTACGGACGGTCGCCAAGTCCGACTTCCCGGCGGACGACGTCTACGGGGACGTGGACCGTCCGGAACTGCGGCTCATCACCTGCGGCGGCCCCCGTACCGGTGACGGATACCTCGACAACGTGATCGTGTTCGCCGCGCTGAGCTCCCCGAGCCCCTGACCCCCACGAGCCCTACGGGTGCCCTCACCACCATGGAGAGCGTTGAAGCGGTCCCGTGACAAGGCGGCGTCCGAGCTGTTCGCCGCCCTCTACCCCCGCCTCGCCGGCTGGTGCCGCCGTCTCGTCGACGACGACGAGACGGCGCACGAGATCGCCTCGGAGGCGTTCACCCGCCTGTGGGCCCGCTGGACGACCGTGGAGGAGCCCCGCGGCTTCCTCTACGTCACCGCGGCCAACCTCGTCCGCGACCACTGGCGCAAGCTGGAGCGTGAGCGCAGAGCCCTGCGTCGCGCCACCTCGGAGGCCGCCGTCCGCCCCCACACCGAACAGGCCGACCCGTCGGTGCGCCTGCTCGTGCAGTCGCTGCCGGAACGACTGCGTGTCCCGATCCTGCTGCACTACTACGCTGACATGCCGATCCGGGAGGTGTCCGTGCTGACCGGGCGCAGGGAGGGAACCGTCAAGGCCGACCTGCACGCGGCCCGGGAACTGCTCCGCGTCCACCTGAGGAGAAGCCTTGACCACACGGTCTGACGAGGGCCCGGAGTTCGGCCCGGACGACCCCCTCGCGGTGATCCTGCGGCCCGCCTCCGGCCACCTCGGCCCGCCCCCCGGCCGCTACGAGGCGATCCGCCGCGCCGCGGCCCGCCGCCGGCTGCTGCGCGCCGCGGCCGGGCTGGGCCTGTCCTGCGCCGTCGCCACCGCGGTCGCCCTGCAGCTCCACGTGGCCGCACCCGGGGCGCCCGCGCGCCCGACGGTCCCGCTCGCCCCACCGCCCGCGAGCCGCCCCACGGCGCCCCCCGCCACGTCGGCGCGCCCCACCCCGTCGGTGACGCCCGGGCACGTCGCCCCCAGCTCCCGCCCCGGCACCGCGCCCCGGGGCACCGCCTCCGTCGTCCCGGCCCCCACCGCCGTCGCCACCCGCGCTCCGGCGGCGGCACTCTCCCCGCCACGGGCCGAGGCGTGGGCGAGCCGGACCGTGACCGCCGCCGTGTCCGGGAGCAGACCCTTCTCGTAGCAACCGTGCGACCAGCCCGGCTCGATGCGCCCGGAACGACCACCGATGGGACAATGGGGCGAAATGGGCTGAATGTGGCATGCCGTACGGTGCTGAGAGGGGACCGGGATGCTGGAGCGAGCCAACGACGTGCCTGCCGGGGTCGATGCGCTGAGCGCGGTGGGAACCGTGTCGAAGAGCGACTACGAGACGGTGGTGGAGCCGCTGATCGATGAGGCGCGCCGGGAAGGCCGCCGCATCCGGCTCCTGTACGAGTTCGGCCCGGAGTTCCGGTCGTTCACCCCGGGGGCCGGGTGGGAGGACTTCAAGATCGGGATCGGCTCCATGCGGCTGTTCGAAGGATGCGCGGTCGTCACCGATGCCGGCTGGATCCGCCAGGCGACCCGGCTGAGCGGCTTCCTGATGCCGTGTCCGGTACGCGTCTACGGCACCGGGGAGCGCGAGGAGGCCCTGCGCTGGCTGGCGTCGCTGCCCGAGGGCCCCGGGGTGTCCCACCGTCTCCTGCCGGAGGCCGGGGGAGTCCTTGTGATCGAGATCGAACAGCCGCTACGGGTCCCGGACTTCGACGCCCTGGCGGTGACCGCGGACGGCTGGCTGGAGCGGCACGCCGAGTTGGCCGGCGTGGTTGTCCACGCGCGCGAGTTCCCCGGGTGGGAGAACGCCGGGAGCCTGCTGCGGCACGTGCGTTTCGTCCGCGACCACCACCGGAAGGTCGGGAAGGTCGCGCTGGCGGCCGACAGCAGGCTCGCCGCCCTGGTGCCCCAGCTCGCGAACCACTTCGTGCGGGCCGAGGTGCGGCGGTTCGGGTACGACGAACTCGACGACGCGGTCGCCTGGGCCGGGGAACCTACGGACCGGGAGTCGTCCGGCGCGGAGTGACGCGCGCCGGCAGCGGTCCGACGGCAGGCGCCCCGCCGGCGCCGTCCGGAGACGTTGTGGCGGCGACGCGCGGCGCCGCATGCCCGAGGCGGCGACAGACAGATTCGTTCCAGGTCCGGGGTCTGCGGCCAGGCTGTCTTCGCGCCGAGGGCGGAACGGATCCGCCGATCTCGTGACGGCAGGGGGCACCGCTCGTCGAGCGGGGGCTGGCGGGGTCACGTCGGCCTGGGGTCACGTCGCTCTGGGGTCACGTCGGCCTGGGGTCACGTCGCTCTGGGGTCACGTCGGCCTGGGGTCACGTCGCTCTGGGGTCACGACGGCCTGGGGCCACGTGCTCAGCCGAGCCGCGAACCCGAACCATCGGCCGCGGTGTCGGCGGCGTCCGCGGTGTCGGCGGCGTCCGCGGCGTCCGCGGCACGGCGGTACTCCGCGTTGATGCGCTGGGCTTCCTCGAGCTGGTCCTCGAGGATGACGATGCGGCACGCGGCCTCGATCGGGGTGCCCTTGTCCACGAGCTCGCGGGCGCGCGCGGCGATCCGCAGCTGGTAGCGGGAGTAGCGGCGATGACCGCCCTCGGAGCGGAGCGGACTGATCAGACGGGCCTCTCCGAGGGCTCGCAGGAATCCCGGGGTGGTGCCGATCATCTCGGCGGCCCGGCCGATCGTGTAGGCGGGGTAGTCGTCGTCGTCCAGTCGATCGCTGAGCGGATTGTCTGCTGTCATGTCACCTCGTTACGCGACGCGTGGAGGGGCCCTGGCGCCGTACGGCACCAGGGCCCCTGAGGAGATTCAACACCATCCGCGGGCCGGGCGGCCGTGCGGACTCCCGCGACGGCGGGCGGCCGCACCAGGGCGGCCGCCCGCCGTCGCGGGGGAGTCGCACTCGCTCAGCCGGATGTCACCGGCCGACGTCGTCGACGGTGCCCTCATCACCGGCCGACGCGCCGAGGAGGCCGGGACCGGGACGTCCGAACGGCTCCGGCGCGGCCGGCTGCCGAGGGGCCGCAGACACGGGGGCGGCCTCGGGACGGGAGTGGCAGGTGAAGCCGAGACGGATCATGGCCCGCACGACTTCACCGCTGGTGAAGTCGCGGCGGTCCTGTCCGGTGACGACCGCGCCCACCTGTTTGACGGGGTAGCGGCGGCGGCCGATGGTCACGGACTCACCCGTGACGGGTTCGGGCTTGACGCCCGCCATCGAAGCAAGCACTCCGGTCTTGGTCAGCTCGAACGGGTACCGGGCGATGACACAGCGCATGGTGCCTCACAGGGAGAAGGGGAACGGGGAGAGCGGTCCGCCGAGGACGGGTGGACGAACCGGTCCGTGTACGCGGAGCCGTCGCGGCCGTGCCGTCATCCGGCCGCCCGCCCTCCCGCCGGGCGATGGGAGGGCGACGACGGGACCTGGGCCGCCGCGGCGCCGGCGGACTGCCGCCGCGCACCGCGGGGCGGCGCCTCGCCGACGGGCCGGCCCTGGGGGGTGCGACCGCGGCGCCTGCGGGCCGAAGACGAGGATGCGCGTCGTCGGGCAGGCTCCGCGACCGGCGCGGTGACGACGACCGGGACGCCGGGAGGGGCCTGGGCACCGGTGATGCGGCTCAGCTCCGCCTCTCCCGAACGGACCGGGGTGATCCGCGGGGTGATGCCGGCCGAGGCCATCAGCCGGCTCATGTCCCGACGCTGACCGGGGGTCACCAGGGTGACCACGCTTCCGGACTCGCCGGCGCGGGCCGTGCGACCGCCACGGTGCAGGTAGTCCTTGTGGTCGCTGGGCGGATCCACGTTGACGACGAGGTCGAGGTTGTCGACGTGGATCCCGCGAGCCGCGACGTTGGTCGCCACCAGCACCGTCACCTGCCCGCTCCTGAACTGGGCGAGGGTCCGCGTGCGCTGCGGCTGGGACTTGCCGCCGTGCAGGGCGGCCGCACGGACGCCGCTGTTCAGCAGGTGCTTGGTCAGCCGGTCCACGGCGTGCTTGGTGTCCAGGAACATGATCACTCGGCCGTTCCGCGCCGCGATCTCGGTGGTCGTCCGGTGCTTGTCGGCGTCGTGCACATGGAGCACGTGGTGCTGCATCGTGGTCACGGCGCCTGCCGACGGGTCGACGGAGTGGACCACCGGGTCGGTCAGGTAGCGGCGGACCAGCCGGTCGACGTTGCGGTCCAGCGTGGCCGAGAAGAGCATCCGCTGCCCGTCGGGGCGCACCAGGTCGAGCAGAGCGGTGACCTGGGGCATGAAGCCCATGTCGGCCATCTGGTCGGCCTCGTCCAGGACGGTGATGCCGACGTCGTCCAGCCGGCAGTCGCCGCGGTCGATGAGGTCCTTGAGCCGCCCCGGCGTCGCGACGACGACCTCCGCCCCGGTGCGCAGCGCACCGGCCTGCCTGCCGATGGACATCCCGCCGACCACGGTGGCCGTCCGCAGTTCCACGGAGCGGGCGTACGGCGTGAGCGCGTCGGTGACCTGCTGGGCGAGTTCGCGGGTGGGGACGAGGACGAGAGCCAGCGGCCGCCGTGGCTCCGCGCGCCGGCCCGCCGTGCGGGCCAGCAGCGCGAGACCGAAGGCGAGCGTCTTGCCGGAACCGGTACGGCCACGGCCGAGTACGTCACGGCCGGCCAGGGAGTTCGGCAGGGTTGCCGCCTGGATCGGGAACGGCACGGTCACGCCTTCGTGGCCGAGCGTGGCCAGCAACGCCGTCGGCATGGCCAGATCGGTGAACGACTCCACCGCGGGCAGCGCGGGCGTCAGCGTCTTCGGCAGCGCGAACTCGCCGTTGGGCCTGTCGGCCTGCCGGCGTCCGCGGCCCTGGGAACGGCGCGGAGTGCCGGAGCGACCGGCGGCGGAGCCGCTGGAGCGGTCATAGGTGCGGGATGTGCGCGTACGGTTCATGCGGACCTTCCTTGATGCGACACGTATCAAGGAATTCCGCAGCGATGGAGCGGCGCAGATAATCGCGAGAACGAGCCGAGAACGATGGGGCGGCGGACTGGGACGGGAGGGAAAATACCCGGTTGGGCAGAGAATTACCTCAGGATTTCCCGAGAAAACACAGCGAGCTGGGGCTCGCACCCCAAGGTGCGGACCCCAGCTGCGAAGTGAGCGTCAGTGCCGGTGTCAGGCGGGAACGATGTTCTCGGCCGTCGGGCCCTTCTGGCCCTGACCGATGTCGAACGTCACCTTCTGCCCCTCCAGCAGCTCGCGGAAGCCCTGGGTGGCGATGTTCGAGTAGTGGGCGAAGACGTCGGGGCCGCCGCCGTCCTGCTCGATGAAGCCGAAGCCTTTTTCCGCGTTGAACCACTTCACGGTACCGGTGGCCATTTTGTTTCTCCTTCGAGACGGTGCTCGGAATCCGCACCGCGCGGACTCCGGTCGCCGTGATGATCACCCCGTCGGAAAAACCTTCAGGCAACCACAACTGCAACTGCCGTCGACAGTACCATGCCCTGGCGACCTTGGTGCGGTGGAAATTCCGCCCCGTCGGGCAATCCGAGAAATATTCGTCGTGCGCCGCGTCAATTTCTCATTTCGCGGACACAGATATTGCCCCGCCTGGACCGCAGGGTCGCCGTGCTCCACCGGCACCGCGCGGGCCCCGCGGCCAACGGCGCCGCCCGCGTCGCGGAACGCGCGCCGCCGCTTCGCGAGGAGGGCGTCGTACGCGGCGGACGACCGAAGAGGCAAAGGAAAAGGCAAGGAGTCATCCGCTCCTTGCCACTCTCAACGTATAGCGCGCCCGGGGGCTTGCGGCAAGACCCGGGGCGTACCGCAGAATCGCCGGCCGAAGCCACAACCTGCGGAAACGGGGACAGAGATGATCGACGTGATCGTTGTCGGCGGTGGTCCGACGGGCCTGATGCTGGCTGCCGAGCTACGGCTGCACGGTGTGCGCGTGCTCGTGCTGGAGAAGTTGACCGAGCCGACCGGGCAGTCCCGCGGACAGGGCCTGCACGCGCGCAGCGTCGAGATGACGGATCAGCGCGGCCTGCTGGACCGGTTTCTCGCTGTCAGTGAGAAGTTCCAGGTCGGCGGCCTGTTCGGCGGCATCATGAAGCCGTGGCCTGACCGGCTGGACACGGCTCACCCGTACGGCCTCGCCACCCCGCAGCCGGTCACCGAGCGGCTGCTGAACGAGCGTGTCCTCGAACTCGGTGCCGAGATCCGCCGCGGCTGCGAAGTGGTCGGGCTGAACCAGGACGAGGACGGGGTGACCGTCGAACTGGCGGACGGCACGCATCTTCGCTCGCGCTACCTCGTCGGGTGCGACGGCGCCCGCAGCGTGGTGCGCAAGCGGCTCGGCGTCGCTTTCCCCGGCGAGCCGGCCAAGGTCGAGACGCTGCTGGGCGAGATGGAGGTGACCGAGGACCCGGCGACGATCGCCGCCGTCGTCGAGGAGGTCCGCAAGACCCATCTGCGCTTCGGCGCCGTCCCCCTCGGGGACGGGGTGTACCGCATCATCGTGCCCGCCGAAGGGGTGGCCGAGGACCGCGCGGTGCCGCCGGCCCTGGAGGAGTTCAGGGAGCGGCTGCGGGCCTTCGCGGGCACCGACTTCGGCGCGCACTCGCCGCGCTGGCTGTCCCGGTTCGGTGACGCCACCCGCCAGGCCGAGCGCTACCGGGTCGGCCGGGTGCTGCTGGCCGGCGACGCGGCGCACATCCACCCGCCGACCGGGGGTCAGGGGCTCAACCTCGGCATCCAGGACGCGTTCAACCTCGGCTGGAAACTGGCCGCCGAGGTGGGCGGCTGGGCGCCGGAGGGACTCCTGGACAGCTACCACGCCGAACGGCACCCGGTGGGCGCGAGCGTGCTGGACAACACCCGCGCCCAGATCACGCTGATGGGGGCCGATCCGGGTGCGACCGCGCTGCGGGAGCTGTTCTCGAAGCTGATGGACTTCGAGGAGGTGAACCGGTACGTGACCGGGATCATCACCGCGGTCGATGTCCGCTACGACGTCGGCGAGGGCCACGAACTGCTCGGCCGCCGCCTGCGGGACGTGAAGCTGAAGCAGGGCCGCCTGTACGAACTGATGCACGGCGGCCGCGGTCTGCTCCTCGACCAGACCGGCCGACTGTCGGTGACGGGCTGGGCGGACCGGGTCGACCATGTCGTCGACGTCAGCGAGGAACTGGACGTGCCCGCGGTGCTCCTGCGCCCGGACGGCCACGTGGCCTGGGCCGGCGACGACCAGCGGGATCTGCTGGGCACACTCCGGAAGTGGTTCGGCGCGGCCGCCGACTGAGACGCGGTTCGAGCGAGGCGTACCCTCCCCGTACCGGCCGGGCCGGGTGGGGAGACGCCCCCGCCGCGAAGGTTTTGCCGTGGCTGGAGGGAATCTTGTGACACTGCAGGAGGAGCGTTTTCCTATCGTGGAGCCGGTGCCCGTTACGGTGCCGGCTGCCGGGACATCGTCTGTGTCCGGGCTTCGGGCCGGTGCCCGCCGACCCAGCGGACCATCCAACGCTTCCTCGTCGATCCGAGTAGGACACGCATGTCTTCTTCCCGGCACACCGTCAGAGCCGCACGCGTCATGGGCACGTCGGCCGCCGCGGCCGCCCTCGCCATCGGCGCCGCGCAGACCGCGCTGGCGTGCAGCATCGGTGACTTCTCGGCAACGGCCGTGTGCGACACGGACGGCAACGGGGTCATCCGCGTCACCGACAAGGACGCCTCCGGCACCCCGGCCACCGTCAGCCTGTACGTGCAGCTGAGCATGCCCGGAGGCGAACGGCTCGTGGACACCAAGACGATCGAGCACCCGACCGCGCAGGGTTCCACCGTCGACCTCGTCCCCCTGGGCTGGTACGCCGGGGAGACCTTCCGGGTCCACGTCAAGGCCGGCGGCCAGGTCGACGACGACGTCAAGCCCCAGGTCGTCGTACCCGACGAGACCTGCGCGCCCTCCGGCTCCTCCCCGGCACCCGCCGCTCCCTCCGGGCAGCCCTCGGCGAGTCCGGCGCATCCCTCCGCGACGCCGGCCACGCAGCCGAGCCCGGCGCGCAGCGACAGCGCAGCCGCCCTGCCGAGTGCGGGCAGCGCCGCGTCGCCCGCAGGCAGTGGTGCCGACCTCGCTGAGACCGGTGGGGGCACCGGCACCACCGTGATCGCCGGCGCCGCCGCCGTGCTGGTCGCGGCCGGCGGCGGCATCGTCGTCGCCCTCCGGCGCCGGCCGGCCCACCGCTCCCACTGACGGGTCGTGTCCCAGGGCCGACGGTCCGATCGAAGACCATCGGCCGGACCGTCAGGGCCCTGTGACGCTGCTGTGACCGGAGGAGTGGCCCCCGCCACAGCCCGGTCGGTTCGGATGCTGGTGGGATTGTCGGATGCCCACCCTCCCCCGCCCCCCACTGAGTTGTCATCGGCCCGCTCCTCCTCACCGTCTGCCTCACCGTCTGCGGAACACCCCTGGTCGCTGTCCTGCCCGCCCGGTCATGCACGGGTGGAGGTGAGGTCGTGATCGTGGGTCTCGCTGTCTCCGCGGCTTGTGCCGTCGGAGCACTGATCGCCATGGGAGGGGTCATGGCGATGGCGTTGCCGGGGCGGCCGCAGCCCTGGACGGTGCATCTGATGCACCGTGCCGCATGGCTGGCCGCCTGTGCGGCCGCTGCCGTCTACTCCTTGGGACTCTTCGGGGTTCTGGCGTCCGAGCAGGAGTTCGGCAACGGCGCGGACTCCGTGCCGGCTCCGGCGTGCCGGGACGGCTTCGACCGGGACACGGTCCGGCACCTCACCCATCACCGGTCCTCCTACCTGCCGCTGCGCTTCGACTGCGTGCGCGATGACGGAACCACCTACCCCGGCGACTCGAACTACGGGTGGATGAACTGGACGACGCTGTTCCTCCTCCTGACGGCCGCACTGCTCGTCATCGGCGCGGGCTACCTGACCGAGTTCCGCGCCCGGAAGGACAAGCGGTGATCCGCCCCTGCATCGCGCCGCTGTTCGTGAACGTGCTGATCGGTGTTCCGGTGATCCCCGTGGTACTGCTCGCCCGCTGGCTGCTGTGCCCTGGGGGCCGACCGAAAATTTCGTGTTCATGTCTGGTACGCCACGCCTTCCCGGGCTGAGCACACTGCGTTGCTCGCCCTGAAGCCCTCCGGCCTGATCGACCTGCCCGGTGGGATCGTCGACGGTATCCAGCACCCCTACGGCGGTGACTTCGTTCCGTGGGCCGGCGGGATACCCGTCTCCGATGGTGAGTTGATCCTCGGCGCCGCAGGGGCATCCGGTGCCCACGCTGTCGAAGACGAAGAGGCCGTGCAAGCGGCACTGCAGCGGTGGCAGGAGAACCGTTCCGCAGAGGGAGATCGCCGACTCGCAGCGCCGTGATCTTCAAGGCCGCCGGTGGGGGCCCGGCAGCACGGTGATTGGCCCTGGCCCGGGGGAAGTGCCGCCGGGCAGCAGGCATGCCATCGACATGCCAAGCCGGTTACTGCGCGGAAGGGCGTGATGGGCGTTCCGGGCGAAGGCTCCTGCTGAGGCGTCAAAGGCGCGTGGAGAATACATACTTGGCAATGTAGGCAAGAAGGTCTCGTGGTGGTCCTGAGAGGGAGCGGCAAGGTGAGTGGTGGGGGCCAGGGGCTGGGCAAGGTCGAGGTGCGGCTCCGCTGGGATCCGAGTCCGTACGGGGAGCCGCCTCGGCACCTCGACATCATCGCGGCGACGTACCCGGTGGACGATCCCCACGGGCGGCCGGCGTATGTCGTGCACTACGACAGCCGGTCACCGGACGGCACCATCAACATGATCCGGCACAGCCGGACCGGTATGGGCTTCGGCTTCGTCGAGGTGATGGTGCTGGAGTTCGAGCGGCTGTCGTCCGCCTATGGACGGGTGGTGGTCGGGGTGGCCATCCACCAGGACGGCGGCCTCCGCACCTTCGGTGACGTTTCCAACGCGGGGGTGGCCGTCGTCGAGGGATACCGGCAACTGCTGGCGGACGACTTCGCCCGGGTCTCCGGCGCCACGGCGGCGACGGTCGCCGAGTTCACCAGGAACGCGGCCGGAGCGTGGGAACTGCGCGAGATGATCCGGGGCTTCGACAGCGATCCCGTGCTCTTCACCGCGGAGATGGGCCGCATCTCGCAGTGATCCGGGCGGGCCGGTTCCAGCGGATGCGATGGCTGGGGACCGGACCGGGACCTCCGGCGGGCCGCGACATCAAGGAGCGGACCCGTACCCGTTGCCGGCCGCCGCACCCGCCCTGGGGCTGACGCTGTGACGGGGACGGTCAGCGGCCTGGGGCACCCGCTCGTGGACGAAGGCGGCGATGAGTGCGGCGACATCGTCCGGGCGGTCTTCCTGCAGGAAGTGGCTCGCCTGGTCGAGCAGGTGGATGTCCTTGTCGGGGATGCGGAGGTCGGCGGAAAAGCGCGGCACCAGCTTCTGGGCGCGCAGTACGGGGTCCTCGGTCCCCCAGATCACTGTCGCGGGGACTCGCAGACGGCGCAGGGCGGCGGCGTAGCGGGAGAACTCGCCCATCATCGCGTCGAGTTCGACGGCGAAGGCGCGGAACGCGTGGATTCCTCCCTCGTGCAGCGGGAGCCAGTGCCCCGTCGTGATGTCCCGGTCGAGCGCCTTGCCCGTGTGGGTGAAGTCGGCGAAGAACCTGTGGACCAGGGACTTGCCGGGGCGGGATCCCCTCGCGTGCAGCATCAGCGGGCCGAGCGGTCCGCCCACGATGCGGGCCTTCCAGGGCGGCTGCATCGGCTCCGCGTAGGCGGAGGTGTTGAGGACGACCAGGCCGTTGATCCGCCGCGGGGCCCGGTCGGCGACCTCGAAGGCCCACGGGCCGCCGAGGTCGTGGCCGACGAAGGCGGCCTCGCGCAGGCCCAGGTGGTCGAGCAGGTCGAGCAGGTCGACCAGGCGGCGGGCCTGGCGGCCTGCCGCGTACTCGCGGCGGTCGCGGGGCGACCCCGCACGTTCGAGTCCGAGGAGGCCGTCGACGCCGCGAAGGAGGGTGGTAGACCGCTGCCGTCGTCATCGTCGCGCCAGCGCAGGCGGCGGGTGGGGTCCCAGTAGTAGTTCTGTACCAGGACCTGCCGCAGGACCTGGTACCCGGCGGCCGCCAAGCAGGTCGGGGTGGTTTCGGCTGAGGTGTTCAAGCAGGCGACGGGCGTCTTCGCCAGTGGTGGTGATACGGGTCTTGGGCCGGGTGGGGTTCTTGCCCAGACGCACCGGTCGGCCGTAGCGGCGGCCCCAGTCCTCACCGACCAGGCCGTCCAGCGCGTGGTCGGGCAGTGCGGGCGATTTCCTCCAGGGCCGCGCGCACGGCCTCGGTGACCAGTTCGAGGCGGGTCAGGTCACGGACGGTGGCCAGGACGTGGGTTGAGTCCGTGCGCTGGGTGGTGCGCTCGCGGACCAGCCCGGCCCCCTTCAGACGGGCCAGGGCGAGATCGAGGAGGCGGTCCGCCCGGTCGTCCTGCAGCAGGCGGTCGCGGGAGTCGCTGAGCACACTGTGGTGGAAGCCGGAGTCGTCGAGCTCGAGGCCGAGCGCGTACTTGAAGTCGATTCGGCAGCGCACGGCCTCGGCCGCATCGCGGTCAGAAAGGCCCAGCAGGAACTGGAGCACGCTCACCGTAGCCAACTGCGCGGGCGAGAGCCCTGGGCGCCCGTCGCGCGGGTACCAGTCGGCGAAGTCCTCGTCCCGCCACAGCCCGTCGAGACGGTCACGAACCCACATCGCCGTCGTACCACCGGGGTTGCTGGCCCGCGCCATCCGCGCCGTTAACACCGGGACCTCGGCACCCGGACGGGGACGGACCGACATCTCGCACTCCTCGGGAATCTCGCGGGCCTCATACACCCGCGAGACCGGCGCACCATGATCACAGGCAGCCGAACACCAAGATCCCCGACAGAGTCAAGCTAAGGACAACGTCGAAGGCAGGGCCGTTCTGGCCGGGTGTGTACGGGTGTGTACAACTAACGGGCCTGGCTCACATTCGGTGGTGACGGAATGTGTCCTGGCATCGCGCTCGGTGACATCCGGGCCGGCCGTGCTGGTGGCCTCGGCTTTCTGCCCAGGCGGTGCGGGGAAGGACCGGCGTGTTGTCCACGAGGGCGCGGTCCGCAGTCGAGGACCCTGCCTTGCATGCGGATCGCTCCTCAGGCTTCCTGCGGCCCCATGAACTGCGCCTTTACAGATAGCACACGAGGCGAGCCGCCGTTACCTTGCGTCACCACCGGATGTGCGACAGGGCCGTTAGTTGTACACACCCCCTGCTGCAACTTCTCCGCAGACTACGACAGCCGCGCTGCCGCCGAACTTGCCGCCCGCACCCACCACTGCCCCGTCCGCTGAAGGGACCCCGCACCCCGTGACGCTCAACCTTCCCCTCGTCGTCGTCTTCGGCTTCTTCGCCTGGGCAGCGGTCAAGTACCTCGGCGTCCGTACCTGGATCGTCGTCCTGATCGCCCTCTTCGGAGCGCTTCTACCGGAAGATGCAGGAGTCCGGGAGCTCCGCTGGCACTGCCCACCACGCACACCGGACGGTCCGGGTCGCTCTCGGTGAGGCCAAACGGCGTGGGCACGTCGCCACAAACGTGGCCGAGATTGCCAAGGCTCCGCGCCTCGAAGAGGAGGACATCGAGCCGTACACGATCGAGGAGGTTCAGAGTCTCGTCGTTGAGGCCACCAAGCTCCGCAACAGCGCTCGTTGGGTCGTCGCCCTGGCCCTCGGCCTCCGCCAAGGGGAAGCACTCGGGCTCCACTGGGAAGACATCGACCTGGACGCTGGGTATGTCCGCATCCGCAAGAACCGGCTCCGCCCCAAGTACGCCCACGGCTGTGGAGACAATCCGTGCGGCCGTAAGGCTGGCTACTGCCCTCGGAAGCAGCAGACCCGTCGCGAGCACAAGTCCACCAAGTCCCGTGCCGGGCGTCGCACCGTCGGTCTGCCTGATCCGCTGATCAAGCTTCTCCGTCACCACCAGGAGGCGCAGGAGAAGGAGAGGATCGCGGCTGGTACCGACTGGGAAGACAAGGGATACGTCTTCGCCTCCCCGACGGGCGGGCCCCTGAGCCCGAACACCGACTTCCACACCTGGAAGCGGCTGCTTCGGGACGTAGGGGTCCGAGACGGCCGTCTGTTGAGTCGGCCCGGGGCGCGGTGCCGGGATTGCTCCCGGTCCGTTTCCCCGGACCGCTCGCCGAA
>NZ_JBHUDX010000067.1:0-61642 GCF_042678285.1 Streptomyces caeni | reverse complement strand
CGCCGGGGTACGCCCCCGGGTACGCCCCGGAATACGCCCCCGCCGCCGCCCTGCAGCCCGTCCCGCAGACCGGCCTGCCCGGACTCGCGGCGGCCGCGCAGAACCGGCGCGGCATGCCCGCCGCGGGCGGCCTCACCGCGGCCCAGGTCCGCGGCCGCACCCAGCCGGAACCGGCGCCCGAGCCCACGGGGTGGCCGGCGGCGGGCGCGATGTACGACCAGGTCGGCTGAGTGGGCCGCGCCGCGCGGAGGGGTCAGACCGGGTGAGCCCTGACAAGAGACGGCCAGCCCGGTACGTCGACCTCGGCACGCACGGTCTTGCCGGGCTGCGGGTCCCGGTCCACCACCTCCCAGCGGGCGGCGAGCGCGTCGACGAGGGCGGCAAGGGCATCATCCGCGCCCAAGGCGACCGCCCCTGAGCCGAACTGGCCAAGCCCCTCCTGTGCCGCCCCAGCCGGGCCGACTCGGGCTGACGGCACTTCACCACGGCATCGGCGTCCGGCGGGCGCACCCGGGACGCCGCCGTATCGGGTAATCCGCCCGTGCCGCGGGCCTCGTGCCGCCGTCGCCGGGCTGTGCCGGGGGAACAATGACGGCACCCGCGCCCCGAGGAGCCTCTCTTGGTGTTGAACAGACGTACGTTCGGCGCGCTCGCCGGCAGCGCCGCGCTCGGCCTCTCGCTCGGCGGGAGCGGCGGGGTGGGCGCCGCGGCCACCGCGCCGGCCGGGCCCGCCACCGGACCGCCGGGCGCGGACGGCCGGGCGCACACGGTCGGCTTCGACCGGTACTCGCTGCTCGTCGACGGCGGGCGGGTCGTGCTGTGGTCGGGCGAGGTGCACCCGTTCCGGCTGCCGAGCCCGTCCCTGTGGCGGGACGTGCTGCAGAAACTGCGCGCGTACGGCTACAACGCGGTCAGCGTCTACGTCGCCTGGAACTACCACTCCCCCGCCCCGGGCTCGTACGACTTCACGGGCGTGCGGGACCTGGGCCTGTTCCTGCGCACGGCCGCCGAGACGGGCCTGTATGTGATCCTGCGCCCGGGCCCGTACATCAACGCCGAGGTCGACGCGGGCGGCTTCCCCGGCTGGCTGACGGCCACCCCGGGCACGGCCCGCACCTCCGACCCGGCGTATCTGTCGTACGTGGACGAGTGGCTGACCGCCGTGAACCGGATCGCGGTGCGGCATCTGTACACCAGGGGCTCCGGCACCGTCGTCCTCTACCAGCTGGAGAACGAGTACGCGAACCACGTCACCGCGCCGGAAGGCCGCGCCTACATGGCGCACCTGTACGCGAAGGTCCGCGCCGACGGCGTCGACGTGCCGCTCTTCCACAACGACAAGGGCCGGAACGGCTACTGGACCCCGGGCTCGTTCGACACGGGCGGCGAGCGCGGGCGCTGGCTGTACGCCTTCGACGGCTATCCCTCGCCTTCCCGAACGCCCCCGGACTGGGGGCACTTCGGCCCCGGGGGGACGAAGGGCGGGTCGACCGCGAGCCCCGGCACGCCCGGTTTCCTGGCCGAGTTCGGCGGCGGCTGGTTCGACCCGTGGGGCGGCGTGGAGTTCGGCGGCAAGGGGTACGCGGAGTCGCGCCGCACCCGGGACGCGGCGTACGAGCGGCGCTTCTACCTGACCAACCTCGCCAACGGCATCACGATCCACAACGTCTACATGACCTTCGGCGGCACCTCGTGGGGCTGGCTGCCCGCCCCGGTCGTCTACACGTCGTACGACTACGGGGCCGCCCTGGACGAGGCCCGCCGGCCCACCGCGAAGCTCGTCCCGATGCACCAGATCGGGCACCTGCTGCAGAGCGTGCCCGAACTGGCCGCGCTGGACCGGGCGGAGGACATCGACGCCGGCGGCGGACCGGGGCTCAGGACGTACCACCTCGTCCATCCGGACACCCGGGCCCATGTCTGTGTGCTGCGCAACGACACGTCCGCGGAGATCACCGCCGCCCTCCCGCTCGCCGGGACGACCGTCCGCGTGCCCGTCCCCGGGCACGACGCCCGGCTGCTGGCCACCGGGATCTCCCTCGGAGCACGGACGCTGCGGTACTCCACCGCGCAGCCCATGCTGCGGCTGACCACCGGGCGCCAGGACATCACCGTGTTCACCGGGCGCGCGGGCGAGGCGACGCGGACCGCCCTGGAGTGCGCGGGCGAGCCCTCCGTCACGGTGCTCGAAGGAACCGCGCGGCACACGTACGAGGACGGCGCCCTGCGCGTGGACGCCGGCCTCGGCGGGCTCACCCGGGTGCTGGTGGAGGGCGGGGGCGTGGCACGGCCGCTGCTGCTCCTGCTCGCGGACGACGACACGTCGGTACGGCTGTGGCGGCGCGACACTCCCTCCGGCGCGGTGCTGGTGTACGGCCCCGCGCTGCTGCGCACCGCCTCCCTGCGCGGCACGACCGCGCACCTGACCGGTGACACGGTCGACGAGGCGGACCTGGAGGTGTGGGCGCCGCGCGGGGTGGGCGAGGTCGTCTGGAACGGGGTGGCACAGGCGGTGCGCCCCACCCGCTGCGGCGGTCTGCGCGCCGTGCGCCGGCTGCCGGGCGCGGGACCGGTCCGGCTGCCCGCGCTGACCGGGTGGCGCCGCAGGGAGGAGAACCCGGAGTCCGCCGCCGGCTTCGACGACTCGGCGTGGCGGGTGGCCGACCTGACGTCCTCGTACAGCACGACCCCCGTGCCCGCCGGAGGGCCCGTGCTCTTCGCCGACGACTACGGCTTCCACTACGGAGACGTCTGGTACCGGGGCCGCTTCGAGGGCGCGGCCGGCGCAGGGTCCGTCTCACTGGCGTACGTCACGGGCACGCAGGGGCTGCTGATGGCGTGGCTCGACGGGAAACCACTGGGCACCCATCGGATGCCCGTGCCGGACAAGGACACCGTGCGCAAGGGCACCTGGTCGGCGACGGCGACGTTCCCGGTGGCGGCGCAGGCGCCCGGCCCGCATGTCCTGTCAGTCCTCGTCCGCCGGATGCAGCACGACGAGGACGGGCGGGCGAACGACACCCACAAGGCGGGGCGGGGGCTGGCCTCCGTCACCTTCGACGTCGGTGTCGACGGCGCGCCGCCCTCGGTGAGATGGCGCATCCAGGGCGAGACGGCCGCCGACCCGGTGCGCGGCCCGCTCAACAGCGGCGGCCTGTACGGGGAGCGGCAGGGCTGGCATCTGCCCGGGTTCGCGGACGGCGACTGGCAGGCGGCGGCCCTGCCGCGCGCGGACCGGCGGCAGGGCGTGGTCTGGTACCGGACGCGTTTCCGGCTGGCCGTCGATCCCGGCACGGACGCGTCGATCGGGCTGGCCCTCACGGACGACCCGGCCCGCGCCTACCGTGTGCAGATCTTCCTCAACGGCTGGAACATGGGCCAGTACATCAACGACGTGGGCCCGCAGCACACCTTCGTACTGCCGAACGGGGTGCTCGACACCCGGGGCACCAACACACTCGCGCTGGCGGTCCTCGCCGACGGGACGACCGCCTCGGGGCCCGGGAAGGCCGAGTTGACGCTGCTGGGCCGGGCGGCCGGGGGAGTTCCGGTGGCGCCGGTGCACTCCCCCGGCCGGGCGGGCTAGCAGAGCCGGATCACGTTCCAGGACAGGGGCTCCAGGACGGCGCTCAGCACGCCGTCCCGCAGGCGGGTGCCGGGCACCTGGTGCGGGGTCACCCGCTCGGGGCCGGCGAGGGTGTTGCCGGCGTCGGGGTCGGCGTCGGCGAGCGCGGTGTGCCCGATGAGCGACGTCGGACCGAGGCTGCCCAGGGCGACTTCGAGGGGCAGGGGCTCGGTGCGGCCGCGGTTGACGGCGAAGACGGTGACGGAGCCGTCCCCGGCGCGCACGGCGGTGGCGTGCAGCAGGTCGGTCTCGCCGTACCTGCGCGTCTCGTACGTCGGCGAGTCCACCCGCACGTCGAGGACCGTGCCGCGGCCGTACGCCGAGGCGTGCGCGAAGGGGAAGAAGGTGGTCTGCCGCCACGCCGGGCCGCCCGGCTCCGTCATGATCGGCGCGATGACGTTGACGAGCTGGGCGAGGCAGGCGACGGTGACCCGGTCGGCGTGCCGGAGCAGCGCGATCAGGAGCGAGCCGACGACGACGGCGTCGGTCACGCTGTAGGCGTCCTCCAGCAGGCGCGGGGCCTCGGGCCAGTCGCCCGGGTCGGCGGAGCGGGCGTGCTCCTGCCAGCGGGACTGGTACCAGACGTTCCACTCGTCGAAGGAGAGGTTGATCCGCTTCGTGGACTTGAGCCTCGCGCCGACGTGGTCGCAGGTGGCGATCACGTTCTCGATGAAGGACTCCATGTCGACGGCGGAGGCGAGGAAGGAGTCGATGTCGCCGTCGGCGGGCTCGTAGTAGGCGTGCAGGGAGATGTGGTCGACGAGGTCGTACGTCTCGGCCAGCACCGTCGCCTCCCACGCGGCGAAGGTGGGCATGGACCGGTTGGAGGAGCCGCAGGCGACCAGTTCCACGGACGGGTCGATCTGGCGCATGGCACGGGCGGTCTCGGCGGCGAGCCGGCCGTACTCCGCCGCGGTCTTGTGGCCCGTCTGCCACGGGCCGTCCATCTCGTTGCCCAGGCACCACAGCCGGATGCCGAACGGGTCCTCGTGGCCGTGCGCGGCCCGCAGGTCCGACAGGGCCGTGCCGGAGGGGTGGTTGGCGTACTCCTGGAGTTCGAGGGCCTCCGCGACGCCGCGGGTGCCGAGGTTGACCGCCATCATCGGCTCGGTGTGCGGGCCGAGCTTCCTCAGGAAGGCGATGTACTCGCCGAGCCCGAAGCGGTTGGTCTCCGTGGAGTGCCAGGCGAGGTCCAGGCGGCGCGGGCGCCGGTCGACCGGTCCGACCGAGTCCTCCCACTTGTAGCCGGAGACGAAGTTGCCGCCGGGGTAGCGCACGGCGGTGACACCGAGTTCGCGGATCAGCTCCAGCACGTCGGTGCGCAGGCCGGTCTCGTCGGCCGAAGGGTGGCCCGGTTCGAAGATCCCGGTGTAGACGCAGCGGCCGAGGTGCTCGACGAAGGAGCCGAAGAGCCGCGGGTCGACCGTGCCGACCGTGAAGGCGGGGTCGAGGGTGAACCGGGCGGGCTGTGCGGTGCGGGCCATGGGGTCCTCTCGGTTCCGGGGCGGGGTCAGCCGGCGAACACCGGCTGCGGCAGGCCCTTTCCGGCGTCGGGGAACACGAGGACGGAGCCGGAGAGGGGATGCGGCGCGTCCAGGCCCGTACGGGCCGTGGTGATGTACAGGTCGGTCAGGCCCGCGCCGCCGAAGGCGCAGGCGGTGGGGCGGCGCACGGGCAGGCCGAGGACCCGGTCGAGGCGGCCGGAGGGGGTGTAGCGGTGGATCGCGCCACCGTCCCACAGCGCCACCCACACGCAGCCGTCGGCGTCCACGGTGAGCCCGTCCGGGAAGCCGCGTTCGACGTGCGCCAGCGGCCGCCGGGCCACCGGCAGCCCGTCGTCGCCCACGTCGAAGACGTCCACCCGCCGGGTCGGCGAGTCGACGTAGTACATCCGCCGTCCGTCGGGGCTCCAGCCCGTGCCGTTGCTGACGGCGACGTCGTCCAGCACGGTGCGGACCGTGCCGTCGGCGGTGATCCGGGACAGGGTGCCGCCGCCCGGCGCCTCGTCGTAGCGCATGGTTCCGGCCCACAGCGAGCCGTCGGGGGCGACGGCCGCGTCGTTGCCGCGACGGCCGGGTACGGGCTCGCGGTGCAGCCAGCGGAAGTCGGCGCCACCGGGGCCGTAGAGGCCCACGCCGTCACGGAGGTTGACGACCAGTCCGCCGCCCGCGCGCGGTTTGGCGGCGCCCACGTGCTGTTCGGTCGCCATGACGGTGCGGCGCCCGGAGGCGGGGTCGTAGGTGTGCACCCGGGAGCCGAGGATGTCGATCCAGATCAGCCGCCGGGCGTCCGGGTCCCAGGTCGGGCCCTCGCCGAGGGCGGCGTGCTCCCGTACCGCGATCTCGAACCCCGTCATCCCGCGCTCCGGTGACCGAGGCGCTCGGACAGTTCGCCGGCGCCCTTGGCGGCGAGCTGCTCCAGCTCGACGCGGCGCTCGTCGCTCCAGCGGATCATCGGTACGGAGATGGAGAGCGCCGCGACGACCTGCCCGGTGCGGTCGCGCACGGGGGCGGCGACGCAGCTGACGTCCGGGTTGGACTCGCGGCTCTCCACGGCGATGCCGCGGCTGCGGATCCCCGCGAGGGCCTCGCGCAGGGCCGCCGGGTCGGTGATGCTGTTGGGGGTCATCGCGGCCAGTTCGGTGCCGTCGGGGATGCGCGCGGCCAGTTCCTGCTCGGGCAGGGACGCGAGGAGCATCTTGCCGACGGAGGTGCAGTGGGCGGGCAGCCGGCGGCCGGCGGCCGACACCATCCGCACGGCGTGCGTGGAGTCGACCTTGGCGATGTAGATGACGTCGGTGCCCTCCAGGATGGCCACGTGCACGGTCTCGTCGCAGGTCTCGGCGACGGACCGGGCGACCTGCTGGCCCTCGGCGGCGAGGTCCAGTTGTTCGGCGTAGCGGCTGCCGAGCTGGTACGGGCGCACGCCGAGGCGGTAGCGTCCCGGCTGCCCCGGCACCTGGACGATGTACGAGCGTGCGGCGAGCGTGGTGACCAGTTCGTGCACGGTGGTGCGCGGCAGCTGCAGTTTGCGCACGATGTCGGGGGCGGAGAGCGTCCCGTCCCCGTCGAGGAAGAGCTCCAGGATGTCGAGAGCCCGGGTCACGGCAGGTACGAGGCGTCCCACGACCGGCCCCCTTCTCTGTATGTTCGAAATTTCAACTGACGATCGGCATGGCGAACACAGGCTAGTCATAGTGGCTCGCGCCGGGCAATGGTCGTGCGATGCCCGCGGTGCGTGCGGTCAGCGCGGTGCGTGCGGTACGTACGGTGCTGCGGTGCGTGCGGTACGTACGGTGCTGCGGTGCGTGCGGTGCGTGCGGTGCGTGCGGTGCGTGCGGTCGGCGCGATGTCCGGGAGGATGGAGCGCATGCCGTCCGCGAAACGCCCCACCGGCCCTTTCACCCCGCTCGACTTCCAGCTGGTGCTGCTGCGCCGCATGGCGGACCACAATCCGGCCCTCGTCGACGAGGCCCGCCGTGAGCTGGGCGTACCGGTCTCCCGGATGCGTGAGGCGAACCGCCGCTGGCAGGCCATGCTGCACTCCCCGCGCCCCCGCTCGGCCGTGTCGCGCTACCGCTCGGTCCTGGGCGAACCCGAGTCGGCGGCGCCCCGCCGGATCGGCGACCTGGACTGCGAGGCCCTGCTGTGGCCGGTCCCGCTCTGGCCCGACCTGCGCTTCGAGGTGCTGGTGGCGCCGAACGGGGTGGTGTGGAACGAATGGCTGGTCCGGGCGCGGGGTGCACCCGCCAGGACGCCGGCCACCGTCGAGGACCTGACCCCGTGGTCCTGCACGGTCGACGAGGCCGCCCGCGCCTTCGCCCCGGCCCGCCCCCTGGAGGGCACGGCGCCCACCCGGTGGGGCCTGGCGTTCACCGCCCCGGACGCGTCGGGCGTGCGGCACGCGTGCGCGGCGGAGTTCACCTGGGGGCTGCTGCAGCGGGTGGCGGTCAGCGGGCGGCCATGAGGATCGCGGCCGCGACCGTCTGCACCGACGCCGGGTGCAGGGTGAGGAACAGGTTCGGCTCGATGAGCTCCAGTTCCATCACGCACGGACGCCCGTCGGCGTCGTCCACGAGGTCCACGCGGGCGTAGAGCAGTTCCGGCACGCCTGGCACGGCGGCCAGGGCGCGCTCGGCGACGGCGAGTTCGTCCGGGGCCGGGGTCCACGGCTCCAGACGCGGGTGGGCCACCTTGCGCTCGTCGTACGGCGTGCCGGGCGCGAGGACCGCCCCCTTCCGGCTTGCGTGCAGGAACCGCCCGCCGAAGAACTGCAGCGCCCGCTCCCCGGTGGCGTCGATCCCCTTCGCGTAGGGCTGCACCATCGCGGTGAACCCCTCCGCGTGCATCCGCGCGAGCTGCCGTACGGCGGTGGCGTGCTCCCCGGGCAGGTAGCGGGCGGCGAACCGGGCGCCCGCGCCCGAGGTGGGCTTGACGACGTACTCGTGATCGCGGGGCAGGCCGACGGGGTCGCCGGAGGCGATGTACCGCGTGGGCACGACCGGGACGCCCGAGGCGGCCAGGTCCCCGAGGTAGCGCTTGTCGGCGTTCCAGCGCACCACGTCCGCCGGATTGGCCAGTCGGGTGGCCGTGCCGCAGCGCTCGGCCCAGGCGGTGAACTCCGCGGCCCGCCAGCTGTAGTCCCAGGTGGAACGGATCACGGCCAGGTCGTAGGCGGCCCAGTCGGCGTCCGCGTCGTCCCAGTGCACGACGTCGGCCTCGGCCCCGGCCGCCCTCAACTCGCCCAGGAGCGACGGCAGGTCGCGGTCCACCGCGATCTCCGGCCCGGGGCGGCAGGTGACGAGCGCCACGCGGGCGGCGGTGTGGGCCACGGCTGCACTCCTGTTCGGACGACGATTCCAGCGCGCAGGCTAGCAACGGCCCTGCGCGGAGCGGCCGAAGGGGCGGCATGGGCGGCGGGCACACCGCACTCACGACCGCCGTCACCGGTTATCCACCGATCTGATCCATTCACCTGTTTCATCCGGCATGTCGGTGGAAGTCGCCCGGCACAGGCCGGAGGAAGGCAGGCCGCCCCGTGCACAACCACCCCGTGGAGGCCGCCCGCGAGGCGCTGGTCTTCGACGGTGCACCGTCGTGGGCACCCGCAGGCCACCGGAGCGGCCCTCGCCGGGACCCGACCGGTCCTGAGGCGGGTGCCGCCGGCCGTGGTGTAGGAACGATCCATGAGTCCGTACGTCCGCCTCGTCGCAAGGAGTGCCGAGTGTCCCCCCTCTTTCCGGCCCTGACCGACCCCTCGGCCGGGCGGCGCCCGGCCCTGCGGTTCGGTGAGCGGGCCCTGACGTACGACGGGCTGGCCGCGGCGGCCGCTGCGCTCGCCGGGCGGATCGGCGGCGCGGGGAGGGTCGCCCTGTGGGCCACACCCTCCCTGGAGACCGCCGTCGGCGTGGTGGCCGCGCTGAGCGCCGGTGTCACCGTCGTCCCGCTCAATCCGAAGTCCGGGGAAGGAGAGCTGGGGCACATCCTCTCCGACAGCGCCCCGTCACTGGTGCTGGCCGCCCCGGCCGACGGGCTCCCCTCCCCGGTACGGGAACTGGAGCGCGTCGACGTCGACATGGACGGCATGGACGGCATGGGCGGCACGGGCGGCACGGGCAGCAGGGGCAGCACGGGCGGCACCGGCGGCGTGGCGGCGTTCACACCGGCCGAGGCCGCCGACGAGGACCCCGCCCTCGTCGTCTACACCTCCGGGACCACCGGGCCGCCCAAGGGCGCCGTCATCCCCCGCCGCGCCCTGGCCGCCACGCTCGACGCGCTCGCGGACGCCTGGCTCTGGACCGCCGACGACGTGCTCGTGCACGGGCTGCCGCTGTTCCATGTGCACGGGCTGGTCCTCGGCGTCCTCGGCCCGCTGCGCCGCGGCGGATCGGTGCGCCACCTCGGCCGCTTCGGCACGGACGGGGTGGCGCGCGAGCTGGGCGACGGCGCGACCATGCTGTTCGGCGTGCCCACGATGTACCACCGCATCGCGGAGGCCCTGCCCGGCGACCCGGGGCTGGCCGAGGCGCTGGCCGGGGCCAGGCTGCTGGTGTCGGGGTCGGCGGCGCTGCCGGTGCACGACCACGAGCGGATCGCCGCCGCGACCGGCCGCCGGGTCATCGAGCGGTACGGGATGACCGAGACGCTGATGAACACGAGCGTGCGCGCGGACGGGGAGGCACGCCCGGGCACGGTCGGCGTGCCGCTGCCCGGTGTCGAGCTGCGGCTCGTCGAGGAGGACGGCTCGCCGATCGGCGCGTGGGACGGGGAGACGGTCGGCGAGATCCAGGTCCGCGGCCCGAACCTGTTCACCGGGTACCTCAACCGGCCCGACGCCACGGCCGCCGCGTTCACCGACGACGGCTGGTTCCGCACCGGGGACATGGCGGTGCGCGAGGCCGACGGGTATGTGCGCATCGTCGGCCGCAAGGCCACCGACCTCATCAAGAGCGGCGGGTACAAGATCGGGGCGGGCGAGATCGAGAACGCCCTGCTGGAACACCCGGGGGTGCGGGAGGCCGCCGTCACCGGGGAGCCCGACGGCGATCTGGGCGAGCGGATCGTCGCCTGGATCGTGCCGGCGGACCCCGCGGCACCGCCCGGCGCCGACGAACTGGCCGGCCATGTGGCGCACCGGCTCGCCCCGCACAAGCGCCCGCGCGTGGTGCGCCACCTCGCGGCCCTGCCCCGCAACGACATGGGGAAGATCATGAAGCGGGCCCTGGGCGATGCCTGAGCGCCTGACCGCACGGCAGTTCATCGCCCTGCTCACCCCCGACTTCGCCGAACTCCCCCGCCCCGGGGGCACGGAGGGTGCGTACGGGCCCGACGGCCCGCTGGAGTGGGCGGGGTACGACGACGCGCGGGCCCTCGCCGCCGCCCGCACCGGCGAGGAGGAGTCGGTGGTCTGCGGCCGCGCGACCGTGGGCGGCGTTCCGTCCGTGCTGATCGCGTTCGAGTTCGGCTATCTCGGCGGTTCGCTCGGCGAGCACACCGGCGACCGGCTGGAGGCGGCGCACACCTGCGCCCGTGCGCACCGGCTGCCGGTCGTCTCGCTGATCGCGACGGGCGGCAGCCGGATGCAGGAGGGCATGCTCGCGCTGACCCAGCTCCAGCGGATGGCGCGGCAGTCGGCGCTCACCCGCGCGGCCGGACTGCCGCAGCTCGCGGTGGCGCGCGACCCAACGACCGGCGGCGGCTGGGCCACGCTGGGCGCGGGCGCCGACGTGGTGCTGGCGCTGCCGGACGCGCAGGTCGCGTTCGCGGGCTCCCGGGTGCGCCCGCCGGACGCGGACCCGGCGGCCTACACGGCTCAGGCGCAGCTGGCGGCCGGCACCGTCGACGCGATCGTGCGGCCGCGGGACCTGCGGGAGACGGTGGGCCGGTGGCTGGCGCTGCTGGCGGCGCCGTCCACCGAGCCGGCGCCCGTGCCCGGCACGGCGACTGCGGCGGCGGACCTTCCCGCAACCGGCTGGGACGCCGTCCGGCGCGCCCGCGACCCGGGGCGCCCCCGCGCGCGGGCCTACCTGGACGCCTACTTCACGCGCCGGACGGAGATCGGCGGCGACCGCTGCGGTGGCCGGGGCGGGGGCATGCTGTGCGGCTTCGGCACCCACGCCGGGCGGACGATCGCGTACGCGGCCCAGGACGGCACCCCGACCCGGCCCGCCGGGTACCGCACGGCCGCCCGGCTGATCCGCCTGGCGGACTCCCTGTCCGTCCCCGTCCTGACGCTGGTGGACACACCGGGCGCCGCCAACGACGCGGAGGCCGAGCGGCAGGGTGTGGGCGCGGCGATCGCGGACCTGTTCGGCGCGGTCGCCACCGCCCGTACGCCGCTGACCACCCTGGTGATCGGCGAGGGCGGTTCCGGCGGGGCCCTGGCCCTGGCGGCGCCCGGCAACACCTGGGCCACGCCGGACAGCTACTTCTCCGTCATCGCGCCGGAGTCGGCCGCCGCGATCCTCAAGCGCCCGGCCGACCAGGTGCGGGCGACGGCGGACCACCTCCGCGTGCGCCCCCAGGACCTGGTGGCCCTGGGGGTCGTCCGGGGGATCACCGGAGGCGGCGCCGCCGCTCCGCCACCGCCCGGGTGATCTCCCGGCCGACCGTCCGCCCCGGCGGCCGCTCACCGGGGCGCGCGCAGGCAGACATGGCGCGCGCCGCGGACACGCGGCACGGAACGCGACACGCGACACGCGGCACGCGGCACGCGGCACGCGGGATTCGGCACAGGCCGCGGGACGGGACGCGGAGCGGAACACGGGCGCGGCACGGAACACGGGCGCGGCACGGAACACGGCACGCGGCACGCGGCACGGAACGCGGCACGCGGGATTCGGCACAGGCCGCGGGACGGGACGCGGAGCGGAACACGGGCGCGGCACGGAACACGGCACGCGGCACGCGGCACGCGGCACGCGGCACGGGCGCGGCACAAGCTTCCGGGGTGCGACGCGCCCGGGACCACCCGGCCGGACGCACCCCGCCCGGCCCATTCCGAAGGGCGCCGGGGCCCGCCGCGGCGGACGATGCAGAAGAAGAGGCCCGCCGCCCGGCGGCCGCCCGCGGTCTTTCTCGGGAGGTACCGCCATGACCGTCTGCCTGGACCAGCTGCGCCGCTGCCACGTCGCCGTGGACCTGGGGGCGGCCAGGACCCGTGTGTACGTCAAGGGGTCCGGGCTGGTGGTGGACCAGCCCAGCGTCGCCGCCGTGAACACCCGGACCGGCGCGCTGATCGCGGTCGGCGAGTTCGCGGAGAAGATGACCGGGCGCACGCCCGCGTACATCCGGGTCGCACGGCCGGTCTCCGGCGGCACCGTCGTCGACATCGAGATGGCCCAGCGCATGCTGCGCCATCTGCTCGGCGAGAAGCTCCGCCGCTCGCTGCGCCGCAAGCCCCGGCTGCGGGCCGCCGCCTGCACCCCGCACGACGCGGATCCGCTCGCCCAGCGCGCGGCCATCGAGACCCTCGTCGGGCTGGGGGCGCGCAGGGTCGAGCTGGTCGACACCCTGGTCGCCGCCGCCGTGGGGTGCGGGCTGCCGGTCGAGCAGCCCGAAGCGTCCATGATCATGGTGTGCGGGGCCGCCGCCACCCAGATCGCCGTGCTGTCACTGGGCAACATCGTGACCGCCGAGCGGATCCCGGTGGGCGGGGAGGCCGTCGACCACGCGATCGTGCAGCACCTGCGGCACGAGCACGCGCTGATGCTGCCGAGCCAGTCGGTACGGCCCCTGCAGCTCGCCCTCTCCGGCAACGGCCTCACCCCGCACGGGCCCGCCTCCACCGAGATCCAGGGCCGGGACGTGGCCACCGGGCTCGCGCGGTCCGTGAAGGTCGACACGGCCGCCGTGCGCAACGCCATCCAGACCCCGCTGACCGCTGTCCTCGACGGCATCGGCAAGGTGCTGCGGGACTGCCCGCCCGACCTGGTGGCCGACCTCGCCGACCGCGGGATCATGATGGTCGGCGGCAGCGCGCTGCTGCCGGGCCTCGACCAGATGCTGCGGCAGGCGACCGGTATGCCGGTGCACATCGCCGAGCGGCCCGACATCTGCGCCGTGCAGGGCCTGGGCGCCATGCTGGAGGGGAGGATCCAGCCGCTGACGCTGGACCCGCTGGCCGCCTGACCCCCGCCCCCACGTGCCGGGCCGGCGCCCCGCACGGGGCGCCGGCGGCGGACACGGGCCTGCGGCGACGCGGCGCCGCCGGATGCGAGGCGGACGCTCGGCCGAGCGGGGCGAGCAGACCGTCGCCCGTGCGGCCGAGCCGTTCGGCCTCGCCGAGGGCCTCACCCCCGCCGCCCGTTCACCCCGTTACGCCGAGGCGATCCAGCGGTCGAAGGCGGCCAGGTGCTTCTCGGACGCGGCACGCAGGTTGCCGTAGAGCTGCCGCACATCGGAGGCGGTGAGGCCCGACAGCGCCTTGTCCAGTGCGGCGATGTCCTCCGTCTCGACCGTACGGCCCGCCTTCAGCGCCCCGTCGAGGCTGCCTTCGCCCTGCTTCAGGAGCCGGTCGTAGGTGGCCTGGACGGCCGGATCGGCGAAGTCACCGGCCGGCCTTCCCGCGGTCGGATCCGTGATGTCGTAGCGGTCCAGCAGATCGCGGACCGCGCTCAGGTGCTGTGTCTCGGCTGTCGCGATCCGCTCGAAGACCGCTTCGTCGTACCGGTCCGCGAATGCCGTGTACAGATCGTGCGCCAGCTTCTCGTCCTCGGCCATGCTCGCGAGCGCGGTCTTCTGGACGTCGGTCAGAGTGCCCTGGCTGGCGGGGACGGAGATGTTGCAGACCCCGTCTCCGCGAGCGTCCGGCATACCCGCGCCCTGCCGGTGGGCGTGCTGCTGGCCACCTCCCGCCATGAGGCCCTGCGCGGCTGTCCGGTCGGGCGCCGGGGCGCCGCCGGTGGCCGCGGTCACCGGACCCACCGCCAGCACGCCGCCGAGGACGAGGACGCCGGCGGTGAGCGCCGTGGCGACCTTGACGTTGCGTTTCATGGTGTTCTCCTCAAGCCGTCGGTCCGGGGCCTTAGCCGCTCCCCGCACCATCACCGTCGCGTCCGGCCCTGCAGTCGGTGTGCCACCGGTGTGGAGACGGGATGGAGACCGCGCAGGCGGGCGAGGTGGACCGTTCGGCCCTCGCGCGGGGGCGCCCCGGGCGCGTAGGTGTGGGGCATGGGTGCCACCGTGCTCGTCGTCGAGGACGACAAGGAAATCCGCGAACTGCTACGCCGCTACCTCGAGCGCGCGGGATACGGGGTGGTGACGACCTCCTCGGGCGCGGAGGCCGTACGGCTGCTCGGCGAGCAGGCGGTCGACCTGGCGCTCCTCGATCTCGGGCTGCCGGACGTCGGCGGTGACGAGGTGCTGCGCGAGGCCCGTGACCGGGGCGGGGTCCCGGTGGTGGTGCTCACCGCGCGCAGCACCGTCGAGGACCGCATCCACGGCCTGCGGCTGGGCGCCGACGACTATGTGACCAAGCCGTTCAGCCCGACCGAGGTGGTGCTGCGGGTGGGAGCGGTCCTGAACCGCGCGCGGGGTGCGGGGGCGGACGCGGTCACGCCCGTCTCGTACGGCGGGGGACGGCTGCGCATCGACGAGGCCCGCCACCAGGTCGTGCTGGACGGGGCCCCGGTGGAGCTGACGCCCACCGAATGGGGTCTGCTCACCACCCTGGCGTCGGTCCCGGGCAGGGTGTACTCGCGCTACGAGCTGGTCAACCGGGTGCGCGGCTACGAGTTCGCCGGTTACGAGCGGACCGTCGACTCGCATGTGAAGAACCTCCGCCACAAGCTCGGCGGGGCCGGCCCGGCCGTCGTGGAGACCGTGCTGGGCGTGGGCTACCGGCTGGGGTGGACCCGTGACCTCTGATCCGCGCCCCCAGGCCGGCGGACCGGCGCCGGTTCCACGCCCCCGGACCGGTCTGCACGGTCATGGCCTCGGCCCGCTGGGGCGGCGGCTGTTCGCCGCGTTCGCCCTGGTCGCGCTGGTGTCCGTGGCCCTGCTGACCGCCGCCGCGCTCGTCGGCGCCGACCGCGGTGTCAGCAGCGCCCACCAAGCGGAACGGCAGCGGACCGCGGACCGCGTGGCCGCGGTGGCCGCGGACGCCTACCGGACCGCGGGCGGCTGGCCGGGGGCCGACCTCTCCAGGGCCCGCTCCCTCGCCGCCGGTGCCGGGGCGGACCTCACCGTGTGGGACGCGGACGGGGGGCTCGTTCTCGGCACGCCCGGCCCCGGCCGGGCGCACGGCGGGCAAGGCGGCGCCCCGGGTCCCGTGGCGACCGCGGAGGTCTCGGTGGACGGCGCCGCGGTCGGCTCCGTACGGCTGCGCTTCGCGTCCGGGACGGGAACGGCGGGGCGGTCCGTCGCCTGGGGATGGGTGGGCGCCGCGGCTGTCGGCGCCCTCGCTCTGGCGCTGGCCGCGAGCTGGTTCGTCACCCGGCGTCTGACGGCCCCCGTCGTGCGCGTCGCGGACACCGCCCGCGCGCTCGCCTCCGGGGACCGCGCCGCCCGTGCCCGGGTCGACGCGCCGGGTGAACTGGGCTACCTCGCCCGCGCCTTCGATGCCATGGCCGACGACGTGACCTCCGCCGAACGGGCCCGCCATCGGCTCGCCGCCGACGTGGCGCACGAACTGCGCACCCCGCTGGCCGCATTGCAGGCTGGGCTGGAGGAACTGCGCGACGGCTACGCGCAGGCGTCGCCGGAGCGGCTGGCCGCCCTCCACGACCAGGCCCTGCGTCTGGGCCGCATCGTCGGCGATCTCGGTGAACTGGCGGACGCGGAGTCGGCCCGGCTGTCGCTCCATCCGGCCGAGGTGGATCTGGTCGCCCTGGTCCGCTCGGCGCTCGCCGGGCGCGAGGCCGAACTGCGTACCGCCGGGCTGACCGTGCACAGCCGCCTGGGCACGGCTCCCGTGCCCGTGCCCGCCGACGCGGACCGGCTGCACCAGGCTCTCGGCAACCTCCTCAGCAACGCCGCCCGCCACTGCCGCCCCGGTGACAGCGTCACCGTCACCGTCTCGGCCACGCCCGCGGAGGCACGCATCGAGGTGGCCGACACCGGTCCCGGCATCCCCGCCGACGAACTGCCGTACGTCTTCGACCGCCTCTGGCGCGGCACCCGCGCCCGTGCCACCGGCGGCAGCGGCATCGGCCTGGCCGTCGTGAAGGAACTGGTCACCGCGCACGGCGGCTCGGTCACCGCGGAGCCCTCCCCCGGCGGCGGGACCCGGATGACCGTCCGCCTGCCCAGGACCACCAGGGCCGGGACCCGCCGCGACGGCCCCGGCCAGGGACCTGCCGAGACCGCCTGACGTCACCCGCTGCCCCGGTGGCCCCGGTCGGTGCCGTCCCGTGCGCGGTGGTCCGTCCCGCCCCGCGGATCAGGGCCATTGGTCCCTCGGCAGAGGGACGTCTCGCCCCCGGTCGCAACCCACCCCCCACATACGGTGAGGGGTATCCGAGCGCTGCGGGTCCCACGGACCGCAGGAACCGGGAGCAAGAACGGAGAGCATGGTGAAGGTCATCGTCGTCGGTGGGGTCGCGGGTGGCATGTCGGCCGCCACCCGGCTGCGCCGCATGGAGGAGCACGCCGAGATCGTCGTCCTCGAGCGCGGACCGCATGTGTCGTACGCCAACTGCGGCCTGCCGTACCACGTCGGCGGGGTCATTCCCGAACGCGCCGATCTGCTGCTGCAGACACCCGAATCGCTGCGCGCCCGCTTCCGTCTCGACGTCCGCGTCCGCCACGAGGTGCTCGGCATCGACCGCGGGGCGCGCACGGTCCGGATCCGCGACCTCGACACCGGGCGCACGTACACCGAGGACTACGACCATCTCGTGCTCAGCCCCGGCGCCGAACCCGCCGTTCCGCCGCTGCCCGGGGCGGAGCGCGGCCTGACGCTGCGGGACGTCACCGACACCGACCGCATCCTGGACGCGGTGCGCGCGGGTGCCCGCAGTGCCGTCGTCGTCGGCGGCGGCTTCATAGGCGTCGAACTCGCGGAGAACCTCCGCCGTCGGGGTCTCGCCGTCACCCTGGTGGAACTGGCCGACCATGTGCTGTCACCCCTCGACCCGGAGATGGCCCGCCCCCTTGCCGACGAACTCGCCCGAGGCGGTGTCGAACTGCGCCTGTCCGCACAGCTGCACAAGGTGCTGCCCGACACGGTGGAACTCGCCGACGGCACCGTGGTCCCCGCCGACATCGTCGTCTTCGCCATCGGGGTGCGCCCCGACACCGCGCTGGCCCGCGCGGCCTGCCTGGAGATCGGCCCCTGCGGCGGTATCGCGGTGGACGACCAGCAACGCACCAGCGACCCGCGGGTGTTCGCGGTGGGCGACGCGGCGGAGAAACGCGACCGCCTCACCGGCGACGGCACTCTCGTCCCGCTGGCCAACCTGGCCAACCGGCACGGCCGCCTCGTCGCCGACGCCATCGCCGGGCGCCCCGTGCGCAGCCGGCCGGTGGTGGGCACCGTGATCGTCAAGGTCTTCGGCCTCACGGCGGCCGCGACCGGCTGGAACGAGAAACGCCTGCGCGCCGCCGGCCGTCCCCACCGCGTCGTGCACATCCACCCGGCGTCCCACGCCGGCTACTACCCGGGCGCCCGGCCGCTGGCCCTCAAGCTGCTCACCGACCCGGCCGACGAGCGCATCCTCGGCGCGCAGGTCGTCGGCGGCGAGGGCGTCGACAAGCGCATCGACGTCCTGGCCACCGCCATCACCTGCGGTCTGACCGCGCCGGACCTGGCCGACCTCCAGCTCGCCTACGCCCCGCCCTTCGGTTCGGCCAAGGACCCCGTCAACATGCTCGGATACGTCACCGACAACCTGGCCGGCGGAACGACCGCCACCGTCCAGTGGCACGAACTCGACCAGGCGGTGCACGACGGGTCCGTGCTCGTCGACGTCCGCACCCGCGCCGAACACGAAGCGGGCGGCATTCCCGGCTCCCTGCACGTCCCCGTCGACGAACTGCGCGACCGTCTCGACGAGATCCCCCTCGACCGCCCCACGGTCGTCTACTGCCATGCCGGGCTGCGGGGCCACACGGCCGCCCGCATCCTGACCCAGCACGGGCGCAACGTGCGCAATCTCGACGGCGGCTGGCTCACCTGGCAGGCGGGACGGGCCCCGCAGCCCGCCTGGTGAGCGGCGCCGGGAAGGGCACCGGCAGGAAGCCGCGTCGCGGCGGCGCTCATGAGGCGCCCTTTCCGTAGACCTTGTTGATGCGGTGGACGGCTTCGAGCACGGTCTGCGGGGGCGCGGCGGTGAAGCACAGACGCGCCCAGGCGGCGCAGTGCTCGCCGAAAGCCCTGCCGGGTACGAGTCCGACGCCCTGCTCGGCGCAGCGGCGCACGAACTCCTCGCCGTCGCCGTAGGCGCGCAGGTCCAGAAAGGTGGAGAGGCCACCGGCGACCGCGGTGTGCGGGATCTCCAGCGCCTCGGCGGCGAGCCGGTACGCGTCGGCGGCGAGCCGGCGGCGGGCGGCGAGCTCCCCCGGCGAGGTGGACAGTGCCTCGAACGCGGCGAACTGGGCCACGGTGGACACCGAGCGCAGGGTGTGCGGCGACCGCTTGACCAGGGTCTCGGCGCAGCCGGGCGGGGAGATGAGGTAGCCGACGCGTGCGCCCGGAATCACGTACGTCTTGCTGCACGAGTGCACCGCGAAGGTGCGCGCGTCGGCCCCGTCGACGGTGGCCGTGTCGCGGAAACCGTCGGCCGAGAAGTCGTAGTTCTCGTAGGCGTTGTCGGCGATCAGCCACAGGTCGTGCCGTTCGGCGAGATCGACGAGAGCGGCCAGTTGGGCCGCGTCGAGACGGTGACCTGTCGGGTTGTTGGGGTTGTTGAGGTAGATCGCGCGGGTGCGGGGGCCCACGGCGGCCTCGACGGCGGGCACCAGGCCGAAGCCGGGAGCCGTGGCCGGATCCGACAGCTCCAGGAACACGGGGACCTCACGGGGCACGCCACCCGCCGCGTGGACCAGGCCGGTGGCGGACAGCCACTGCGGCGAGAGGATCAGCACGTCGTCGCCCGGCCGCAGGATCGCGTGCAGCACGACGGCGACGGCGTGGGTGGCCCCGGCGGTCAGCAGGATCCGGTCCGGGTCGACCGCGGTGCCGCGCCGTGCCCCCGCCACCGCGGCGAGGCGCTCGCGCAGGGCGGGGACGCCTGCGGGCGGCGCAGGTTCGTGCGGCGCGATCCCGAACTCGGCGCGCTCCCAGACCCGGGGCTCGGCGCACGGCGGGAAGGCGGTCTTCTCCTGGTGCAGTCCGATCGGCGTCCGGTGCCCGCGGGCCCGCAGCAGTCGCTCGACCGCGGCCAGCGGCGAGGGGGAAAGGTCGGTCGGCGTACCGAAGGAGGGCATGGTGGGTGGCTCCTGGTCGGCTGTGGTGGGGGTGTCGGGAAGGAGCGCCTGGGCGGCCCGAGGCCGGCGACCGGGTCGAGGGGGCCGCGACCGTGCCCGACGGCCCGCTCCTGGACGCTCCGGTGGACCTGCGCGCGCCCGGTCGATGGCCTGTGCGACGTGCGGACGGCCCCTTTGCAGGCGCGACCCGGAGAAGGGACGGTAGCAAGGGCACGGGGGCGGCCACGGTTGTGGGCACAACGAGGTTTCCTCTCGAAAATCTCTTTGTGCCCATTGCGCCGAGCGACCGGCGGCGACCGGGATCTGTGTCCCAGTTGCTCCCGAAATCCCCTTCAGGTAAAGACTCCGTCAATGAATCTCTTTACCAAAAGAATACTTGCTGCCGTCGCCGCCCATCCGAATCAATGACTCCCGGGTGACGGCCGAAAACCGCGCCCCGGGCGTGGTACCGCCAACGACCGCTCCACGCCCGCCTGGTGAGCCGTGCGCGCACCGGTCGCACCGACCGGTGACGACGCATCAGAGTGACGGGAACGGGGGTTTCGTGTCCGAAAGCACGCCTGTGCTCTCCACGCCGGTACGAAGACAGGAGGAGGTACGCACACACGAACGACGCAACGCGCTGCACACACTCCTCGGCCTGCTGGAACTGGCCGGGCAGGACTGGGCGACCATCACCGACCGGGTGGGTGAACCGCTCGTAGGGGCCATGCTGGTGGGAAAGTCGGTGATGGCCATGGAGCGGGGGGTACGGCTGTCGGTCAGTGAGAGCTCTTCACTGCGCCGGCGCCAGGACCGCCCGGACGACCTGGTCACGATTCTGGGCAACCTGATCGACAACGCGGTCGACGCGCTCACCGGCCACCGTCCACCCGCCCCGGACGGGCCGTGGATCGAGGTGGACCTGCGCGAGCGGGGGTCCGTCACCGAACTGCGCGTGAGCGACAACGGGCCCGGGGTGCCACCGGAGAAACGGCAGTGGATCTTCGTCGACGGTGCCTCCACCAAGCGGCACGCGGACGACGGCCGCCGGGGCCTGGGCCTGGCCCTCGTCGCCGGCCTCCTGCGGGAGCGGGGCGGCACCGTGACCGTGGGCGAACGGGAGGGCGGCGGCGCGGTGTTCACCGTCCTGCTGCCCACGACGGGGCCCGCCGGCGAAGGGGAGGCGCCGTGATCGACGTTCTCGTGGTGGACGACGACTTCCACGTCGCCGGGATCAACGAGCGCTATGTCTCCCGGGTGCCCGGCTTCCGGGTGGTGGGGCGGGCCCACGACGCCGCCTCGGCGTTCGCGGCCGTGCAGCGCGGGGGCATCGACCTGGTGCTGCTCGACCACTACCTGCCGGACGAGAGCGGGCTGTGCCTCACCCGGCGGCTGCGCCGGGAGGGCCCGGACGTAGACGTCATCATGGTGACCGCGGACAACCGGCCCGCCTCCGTCCAGGAGGCCCTGCGGGCCGGCGTCCTGCAGTACATCGTCAAACCGTTCACGTTCGAGGCGCTGCGCGGCAAGCTGGAGGGCTACGCGCAACTGCGCGCCGCCCTCGGCGACACCGCGCTGGACCAGGACAAGATCGACCGGGTCCTGGGCACCCTGCGCGCCGCGGCCGCCGTCGGCCACATGCCCAAGGGGTACACGGAGCGGACGGCCGAGCTGATCCGGCAGATCGTCTGCCGGGCCGGCGGACCGGTGTCCGCGCACGAGGTGTCGGCGCAGGCCAGGGTGAGCCGCTCCACCGCCCAGCGGTACCTGAAGTACCTGGAGGAACAGGGCCGGTTGCGCCTCACCCTGAAGTACGGGGACAGCGGCCGGCCCGAACACCACTACTCCACCGCGTGACGGTGCCGCCCTCCGGTCTGGCGGGCGGCACCGGTGCGGGCGGTCCGGCGGATCACACCGCCGGGCCGCCCGCGTCACGCACCCGGAGCTGGAACTCCAGGCGGGAGACGGCCCTGCGGGCCGCGTCGACCGCCTCCCCGGCACTGGCGCCGAGGGCGCGGGCGTAGGCCACCCGTGAGTCGGAGGAGGTCAGACCGCCGGCCTCCTTGCCCGGCCGGGCGGTCACCTCGACCCCGGTCACACCGGGCACGGCGCGGGCCTCGTCGAGCCCGGCGACCTCGCCCAGCACACCGCGGGCGCCGAGCACCGCGAACCAGATCGCCGAGCTGCGCGGCGCGCGGCGCTCGGCCAGGGCGGCCCGGACGCCGGGCAGCACCCGCTCCCCCAGCGTCTGCCGCAGCGCGCACTCGTCGAGGTCCACCCCGGTCGCGTCCCGGGTCAGCGCCGGTATCTCGTCACCGCCCATCCGCACATGCGTCTCGATCACCCGGGGGCCCGCCGAGGCCAGCACCACCTCGGTGTGGGTGACGCCGAAGGTCACGCCCAGCGCGTCCAGGACGCTCCCGACGCAGGCGTGGATCTCCTTGCGCCGCTCCTCGGGCAGTTCGGCGGGCGAGACATGGCCGAGTTCGACGAACGTCGCCGGGTCGGAGTACTTGCGGGTGATCGCGACCACCTCGTGCTCGCCCCGCTCGGAGACCGCCTCGACGCTGAACTGGGTGCCCTCGATGAACTCCTCCACCAGCACGCCCGGGTTGGCCAGGCCCAGGTAGCTGCCGCCGGCCCGCTCGAAGGCACCGGCCAGGTCGCTGCCCGCGGTCACCCGGGCGACTCCGGCGCTGCCCGCGCCCGAGACCGGCTTGACCACACAGGTCCCGTGCGCCCGTACGAAGGCCCGCAGGGCGTCCACGTCGGCGACCCGGGCGTAGGCGGTGGTGTCGACGCCGGTCTCGGCCAGCCGGGCCCGCATGGCCTCCTTGTCATGGGCCAGGGAGACCGTCCTGACGCTGTGGCAGGCCAGGCCGAGGGCCTGGCCGATCGCCGCGTAGCGGTCCTGGTCCCGTTCGCCGAAGGTGGCGATCCGGGTGAAGGGGTGCCGGGCGTGCGCGGCGGCGGCCAGCGCGATCCACTCCTCGTCGGGGGCGTCACCGCGCACCCCGATCACCCGGGCGTTGCCGCCCGGTTCGCGGACCTTGCCGATGTAGTCCAGCTGCACGATCACCGAGGTCTCGGTGCCGGGCCGGGCGGCGCGCAGCCGGGCCGGGAAGTCGCGGCCCGTCCCGACGACGAGTACGTGCTCAGGCATCACAGCTCATTTCGCTAGGGCGTCAGGACGTCTCCGACGCGGTCCGGACCCAGTCGGTGGCGGCGTACCACCAGTGCGCCAGTTCCTCCTGGTACTTGCGCACCTGCGCCGCGGTCCCCGCCGTCACCAGCGCGTCGGCGGCCGACTGCGTGAGGTGCTCCACACCGTGCCCCACCGCGCCCGGCGCCAGCCGCACGGTCAGGTCGGCCGCCGGCACGGGGCAGGGCCCCGAGGGCGGGACGAAGACGCCGTGGCCCGGCGGGAAGAGTGTCCAGCCGGCGAGTTCGGCGGGGTCCGGCGGCTGCTCGGTCAGGGTGAGGGCGCTGCCGCACTGCGTCCTCAGCCCCTCCCTGGCGAGGTGCACACCGAAGATCCGCTCGTACGCCTCGGCGATCAGCGCGCCCCCGGCCCGGCTGGCGATCTCGCACAACACCGGCTCGCCGTCGGCGCCGATCCACGCCTCCAGGTGGAAGGCGAGCGGGACCGGGGAACCCGGCAGCGCGGCGATCACGTCGCGCGTCATCCGCGTCAGCGGGCCGAACCGCGGGTCGTCCGGGCCGAGCATGGCGCTGCTCACGTCCGTGTGGTCCTGCAGGCGCTGGGCGATCCCGCCCAGGTTGTACTGGGACGGCCAGGCGTGCACCACGCTCCCGTCCCGCATGATGCCGTCCACATGGAAGAAGTCCCCCACGACGAAGCTCTCCGCCATCCACTGCCCGGGCAGGTAGGGCACGTCGGACGCGCGCTGCCGGGCCAGGAAGGCGGTGACGTCCGCCGGGCCGCGCAGCACGGCGACCCCCTCCGAGCCTGCGCCGAAGCGGGGCTTGACCACGGCCGGGAAGCCCTGGGCGTCGAGGAGGTCGAGCAGGTCCGCCGGGCTGTCGACCGGGGTGAAGGCCGGCACCCGTATCCCCGCCTCGCGGGCGATCCGCTTCATGACGACCTTGTCGCGGTAGGCGGTCGCGGAGGCGGTGTCCTGGCCGGGCAGGCCGAGCCGGGCGCGCAGCCGGGCGGCCCGCAGCACGTCGCTCTCACTGGTGCTGGCGACCAGGTCGGCGCCATGGGCGCGCGCCGCCTCCTCCGCGATCTCCTCGGTGGCCCAGGAGTGGTAGTCGGGCACCAGGCGGTGCATCGGGAAGTGCTCGGCGAGGACGTCCTCGGCGCCCTGGACGGCCTTGGGCGTGGTGATCAGGACGACGCTGTCGGCGGTGTCGTCCAGCCACTGCTGCAGCGGGCGTCCGGTGAGCGGCTGGCGGGAGAACAGCAGGACTTTCGGCATGGCTCTCAGATCCTTGACGCGGTGGTGGAGGTGACGGGCCGCAGCCGGCCGTGGAGGTGCACCAGACTCTCTCCCGGCGCCCCCTCACGCACATGCTCGACGGACGCCACCACCAGGTGGTGGTCGCCGACCCTGCTCCGCTGCTGCCGTGCGCACACCAGCCAGCCCAGGCAGCCGTCGAGCAGCGGCACGCCGTGCGGGCCGGAGTGCCAGCCGGTCGGCGGGGCGAACCGGTCGGCGCCCCGGGTCGCGAACCGCTCGGCCAGCTCCGTCTGGTGGGCGCCCAGCAGCTGGATGCCGAACCATTCCGCGTCCCGGACCAGGGCCCAGGTGCCGGAGGTGTCGGCCAGCGCGAACGAGACGAGGGCGGGGCGGGCACTGAGCGAGGTGAACGACGTGATGGTCACGCCGGCCGGTCCGTCCTCGCCCTGGGCGGTGAGCACCGCGACACCCGAGGCGTGCGGGCGCAGCACCGCGCGCAGGGCCGTTGCCTCGACGGTCATCTGGTCCCCGCGGCGCCGAACGCCGGCCGGTGCAGCCCGAGGTTCTCCCGCAGGGTGGTGCCCTCGTACTCGGTGCGCACCAGTCCGCGCCGCTGCAGTTCGGGCACCAGCAGCTCGACGATCGCGTCGAGGCCGTCGGGCAGGTAGTCGGGCATGATGTTGTAGCCGTCGCAGGCCTCTCCGACGAACCACTCCTCCAGCTCGTCGGCGATGGTCTCGGGGGTGCCGAGCAGGAAGCGGTGGCCGCGCCCGGCCGCCACGGACAGATACAGCTCGCGTATGGTCAGGCCCTCCCTGCGCGCCTTCTCGTAGATCAGCTGCTGCTTGCTGGTGGAGCCCTCGGTGGGCGGCAGTTCGGGCAGCGGGCCGTCCAGCGGGAAGCCGGAGATGTCGACCATGCCGAGCTGGTACGACAGCATGCCGAGACCGACGACCGGGTCGACCAGGTCCTGCAGGGTGGCGTACTTGTCCTCGGCCTCCGCCTTGGTGCGGCCGACGACGATGAACGCGCCGGGCAGGATCTTCGTCTGGTCCGGGTCGCGGCCGTAGTCGGCGACCTGCTTCTTCAGCCCGCGGTAGTAGGCCTGTGCCCCGTCCAGGGTCTGCTGCACGGTGAAGACGACCTCGGCCCAGCGGGCGGCGAAGTCCTGCCCGTCCGGCGAGGAGCCGGCCTGCACGATGACCGGGTACCCCTGCGGCGGCCGCGCCACGTTCAGCGGCCCCCGCACCCGGAAGTGCTCCCCCTCGTGCCCCAGGATGTGCAGCTTCTCCGGGTCGAAGAAACGCCCGCCCTCCTTGTCGTACAGGAACGCGTCGTCCTCCCAGCTGTCCCACAGCCCGGTGACCACCTCCATGAACTCCCGTGCCCGGTGGTACCGCGCCGCGTGCTCCGGCTGCCGGTCCAGGTTGAAGTTGCGGGCCTCGGCGTCGGTCGCCGAGGTGACCACGTTCCAGCCGGAACGGCCGGCGCTGAGGTGGTCCAGGGAGGCGAACTGGCGGGCCACGTTGAAGGGTTCGTTGTACGTCGTCGACATGGTGGCCGTCAGGCCGATGTGTGTGGTGTGCACGGCGAGCGCCGACAGCAGCGTCAGCGGCTCGAAGTGCACCATGCGGCCCTGCCGGCTCAGCTCGTCGGCGTCCCGGTACTTGGTGCGCACCCCGGCCCCGTCGGAGAGGAAGACCATGTCGAACCGGCCCCGCTCGGCGGTCTGCACGAGCGAGCGGTAGTAGCCGAAGTCGAGTCCGCCGTCGGGACGGGCGTTGGGGTGGCGCCAGGCGGCGACGTGGTGGCCCGGTGCGGGCAGGAAGGCGCCGAGCTTCATCATGCGGCGTTGCGCGCTCACGTGGATCTCCAAGGGGCAGATGCGGACTTGGGCAGGGGCTGCCGTGGCCGGCCGCCGGGCGGCCGGCCGGCGGCCGGTCAGCCGAGGCGGCGTACCGGCTCGCCCTCCAGGAACGCCTGGATGTCCTGCACGGCGTGGCCGTAGTACGTCGCGTAGTTGGCCTGCGAGACGTATCCGAGGTGCGGGGTGGCGAGCAGACGGGGGGCGGTGCGCATCGGGTGGCCGGCGGGGAGCGGCTCGGTGTCGAAGACGTCCACTCCGGCGCCGGCGATGCGGCCCTCGCGCAGGGCGGCCAGCAGCGCGTCCTGGTCGACGATGGCCGCCCGCGAGGTGTTGACCAGGTAGGCGGTGGGCTTGAGCAGGGCGAGTTCGCGCGCGCCGAGCAGGCCGCGGGTGCGGTCGCTCAGTGCGAGGTGGACGGAGACGAAGTCGCTGCTCCCCAGCAGCTCCTCCTTGGAGGCGGCGAGTTCGACACCCACCTCGTCGGCGCGTTCCCTGGTGAGGTTCTGGCTCCAGGCGGCGACCTGCATCCCGAAGGCCAGGCCCACCTGCGCGACCCGGCCGCCGACCTTGCCCAGGCCGAGCAGGCCCAGTCGGCGGCCGTGCAGGTCGGCGCCGACGGTGGACTGCCAGGGGCCGCCCTCGCGCAGCGTGTTGTTCTCGGTCACGAGGGAGCGGGCGAGGCCGAGGAGCAGCGCCCAGGTCAGCTCCACCGGCGGGGTGGAGGAGCTGGCGGTGCCGCAGACCGTCACCCCGCACCGCTGGGCGGCGGCGAAGTCGATGACGGAGTTGCGCATCCCGGAGGCGACGAGCAGTTTCAGCCGGGGCAGGCGGTCCAGCAGCGAGGCCGGGAAGCGCACCCGCTCACGCAGGGTGACGACGATGTCGAAGTCGGCGAGGCGGGCGGCGAGTTCGTCCTCGTCGACGATGTGCTCGCGCAGGACCACGACCTCGACCCGGTCCTTGACCGGGGTCCAGTCGGCGGATCGCAGCGCGGCGTCCTGGAAGTCGTCGAGCACGGCACAGCGCAGTCGCATGTCAGTTGTCTCCGTAGGTCGTGCCGGTCTGGGTGGCGCCGAGGCCGGGGGCCGTCGGCATCCCGATCACACCACGGTCGACGGTCGCTCCGGTGAACGGGTCCCCGACCAGGCCGAGATGGCCGTCGAGGTCCAGTTCGTCGGCGAGCGGGGCCAGTTGGGTCATGGCCGTCACCCCGAGGGCGCTCTCCAGCTTGCAGCCGAGCATGACCCGCAGTCCGGCGCGCCGGGCGAGCGCGATGGTCTCGCGGGCCGCGAGGAGCCCGCCGCACTTGACCAGCTTCACGTTGACGCCGCCGGCCCGGCCGGTCAGCCGCAGCACGTCGTCGGGGCCGGCGCAGTCCTCATCGGCGTAGACGGGCAGCGGCGCGTTCTCGTGGACGTACCGCAGCGCGTCCGGGTCGCCCGGCGGAACGGGCTGTTCGAGGAGTTCGACGCCGTGCCGGTGCAGGGTGCGGGCGACGCGCAGGGCCCGGTCGGGGCTCCAGGAGCCGTTGCCGTCGACCCTGATCCGCCCGCCGTACACCGAGCGCAGCAGCCCGGCGCGGCTGCCGTCGTCGTCCGGGGTGAACTTCAGCTTCAGCACCGGCCAGCCGGCCAGCGCACGGCCCCTGTCGAGGAGTTCGCCGTCCGGGCAGGCGCCGATGGACAGGGCGGTCGGCCCGACGGGCAGTCCGTCCAGGCCCAGCAGCCGGTGCAGCGGCTGCCCGCACGCCTTGCCGAGCAGGTCGTGCAGCGCCATGTCGACGGCGCAGCGGGCGGCGGGTCCGATGCCCGCTCCGGCCAGCCGGGCGAGGACGGCCCGCAGTTCGTACGGCGTGGCGGCCTCCGCCAGTACGGGCGCGCAGGCGTCGACGTCCGCGGGGTCGGCGTCCCGCGCGGTGCCGTAGCCCGTCAGGCCCTCCCAGGTCAGCTCGACGACGCTCTGTCGCACCTCGGTGGTGACGCCCGTGTTGCTGACGAACGGCTCCTTGAGGGCGATGGAGACGGTGCGGTGGACGAACTTCATCCCAGTGCCTCCTCGCACGCGGCGACGGCGGCGCACGCCTGCCGGAACGTCAGCTCCCGGAAGCCCTCCGGTTCCACGGGCACCGCCGCCTCTCGCGTCTCGCCGCCCGCGGGCACGCCGCTGCCGTCCCGGAAGCGGCCGCGCAGATAGGGCGACAGCCGCCCGCCGTGCTCCGCGAGCCAGGAGAGCGCGGTGTCGTAGGAGTCGTCGGGGCGGGCGGCCCGCAGGTGCCTGAAGAGGTCCGCCAGCAGTCCGGCGTCGGCGGGTTCGGTGCTGGGCGGGCAGAGCATGAAGACCTGGGCCGGCAGCAGCACGAAGGCCACCGGGCGGGCCGCGTCGAAGTGGCGCACCAGGGGGGTGGTGATCGCCCGCAGGGAGCGGACGGTGGACCGGCGCGCCAGATAGCCGCCGCGGCGGGGCGGGCAGCCCGCCATGGCGCGGGCCCCCCAGTGCACATGGGTGACGAAGGGGCTCTGAGGGACGCCGGGCGGGCGGCCCGGGTGGTGGGTGTCGAGCAGCGCGAACAGCACGTTCGTCAGCTGCAGCGACATCACCGGGAGCACCGGCGGCAGCGTCGGCAGCCGCTCGAAGAAGGCGGCGGGTTCGACCAGGGCGCGCACCAGCACCATGGCCGCCTCGGCGAGCGCGCGGGCCGAGGGATAGCGGTGCCCTTCGAGGACGTACCCCGCGCCGTCCCGCTGCGGGTCGCAGCGGTCCACCGCGCCGTCCAGCCATGCCGCGTGGCTGATCAGCTCCGACAGGCGGGTGCCCTGCTTCGCGGTGGCGTCGGCCTGTTCGATCAGCAGCGTCAGCATGTCGGTGACCAGCGGGCCGCGGTCGACGAGGACGGCCGCCCACTGGGTGAAGCGGAAGCCGGGGATCTCCCGCATCCGCCGCCAGTGCAGGTCGACGAGCGGAACGAGCGCACCGTCCACCTCCGCCTGGGTCAGCGGGCAGAACAGCGGACGGCTGCGGTCCCGCCGGACCATGGCCCGCCCGTCCCAGGTGTACAGCGCCAGGGTGTCCCGCTTGCCCTGCCCGATCAGCGAGCCGGGCTGGTACGCCTCGTCGCCGCCCGCCGTGTCGGCCTCGGTGCGGGTGAAGCCGTAGATCAGCGGATAGCCGTGGCCGCCACCGCAGATCGCGGTGTTGAAGTCCATCGGTCCGGACCGGCCGAGCGCGATGTCCTCCCAGTTGCCGAGGTGCCCGGTGCGCGGCGGCAGCAGGTCCTCGTGCCGGTGGAGCAGGTCGAGCAGGCCCCCGATGGGGATGTCGTGGGTGCCGACGTGCACCGGGGCGAAGGTCTTGGCCCCGGTGGCGAGGGCGTCGGCCGACGCGGCGGAGCGCAGGCCCAGCTCGTCCAGGAGGTGCCCGCTCATCGTCCCTCCCCTTCCCGCAGCCGCCCCAGCAGGTACGGCAGCGTGCCGCCGGCCAGCAGCACGTCCCACTCCCCCGCGGACTGCACGTCGGCGCGTACGGTGAACGAGGTCCCGTCGGCGGTGACCCGCGCCTCGCCGGTCTCCCGCACCGCGTCGAGCGCCAGGTGGAACTCCTCCCGGCCGCTCAGTCCCAGCTCCGGCCAGCTCGCCGGCAGCAGCAGCGGCAGGATGCCCATGGCGCACAGGTTGGCGCGGTGGATGCGCTCGAAACTCTCGGCGAGGACCGCCCGCACACCCAGCAGCCAGGGGCCCTTGGCCGCCCAGTCCCGGGAGGAGCCCATGCCGTAGGAGCGGCCGGCCAGCACGATCAGCGGGGTGCCCTCGGCGGCGTACCGGCACGCGGCCTCGTACACCGGCAGCCGCTCGCCGCTCGGCAGGTGCAGCGTCCTGCCGCCGCTGTCGCCGTCGCCGGCCAGACGGTTGCGCAGGCGCGGATTGCTGAAGGTGCCGCGGGCCATGACCTCGTGGTTGCCGCGCCGCGAGCCGTAGGAGTTGAAGTCGCGCACCCCGCGTTCGCGCAGGTGGCGGCCGGCCGGCGAGTCGGCCGGGATGGCGCCGACCGGTGAGATGTGGTCGGTGCTGACGTCGTCGCCGAGCGCCAGCAGCGCGCGGGCGCCGTTGAGCGGACCGGAGCGGGGGCGGGCGTCGGCGTAGGCCGGGGGCCGGATGTAGGTGGAGTCCTCGTCCCAGGCGAAGACCGCGGAGTCCGGTGCGGTGACGGCCGCCCAGCCCGCCTGCGTGGCCGGGTCGTCGGCGAAGACCTCCGGGGTGACGAACTCGGCTTCCAGGGCCCGTAGTTCCACGTCCTGCGGCCACAGGTCGCGCAGGAAGACGGGTTCGCCGTCGGCGTCGCTGCCCAGGGGTTCGCGGTCCAGGTCGACGCGGACGTGGCCGACGAGGGCGAGGGCGACGACGAGGGCGGGCGAGGCCAGGTATCCGGCCCGGACCTGGGCGTGCACACGGGCCTCGAAGTTGCGGTTGCCGCTGAGCACGGCGGCGACGGTGAGACCGGCGCGGTCGACGGCGTCGCCGACCCCGTCGCTCAGCGGGCCGCTGCCGCCGTTGCAGGTCATGCAGCCGTACCCGGCGACGTGGAAGCCGAGCTTCTCCAGGTCGTCGAGGAGGCCCGCGTCCCGCAGGTAGCGGGTCACGGCCCGGGAGCCGGGCGACAGGCTGGTCTTGACGTGCCCGGGCACGGTCAGGCCCCGCTGCACGGCCCGGCGCGCGAGCAGTCCGGCCGCCAGCATCGCCTTCGGGTTGGAGGTGCTGGTGCAGGAGGTGATGGACGCGATGACGAGGTCGCCGTCGGTGACACCGCCCTCGGTCCGGGGCTCGGCGGGGTGGAGCGCGGCGAAGGAGCCGGGCAGGCCGGCGAGCGGGATCCGCTGGTCGGGGCGGCTGGGCCCGGCCAGGTTCGGCCCGACCTCCCCGAGGTCGAACTCGATCACCCGCCCGAAGCGGGGCGCGTCGCCCTCGCGCAGCAGGCGCTGGCGCCGGCAGTACTCCGCCACCAGGGCGACGTCCCGCTCCGTGCGCCCGGTACGCCGCAGGTAGTCCAGGGTCTCGTCGTCCACCGGGAAGAAGGCGGACATGGCACCGTACTCGGGCGCCATGTTGGCGATGGTGCAGCGGTCGGGGGCCGACAGTGCGGCGACCGCGGGGCCGGTGAACTCCAGCATCAGTCCGCGCACGTTCTCCCGGCGCAGCCGCTCGGTGAGCGCGAGGACCACGTCGGTGGGCGAGGTGCCCGGGCGCACGGCGCCGGTCAGGCGCACGCCGGCCAGGGGCGGGACGCGGATCGGCTGGGCGAGCCCCAGCATGAGGGCCTCCGCCTCCAGGCCTCCGACGCCCCAGCCGAGTACACCGAGACCGTTGACCATGGTCGTGTGGCTGTCGGTGCCGATCACGGTGTCCGGGTGGAGCACGTCGCCCTCTGCGCGCGCGACGACGGTCGCCAGTCGCTCCAGGTTGACCTGGTGGACGATGCCGCTGCCCGGCGGGATGACCCGCAGCCCGTCGAAGGCGCCCTCGGCCCACTTCAGGAACGCGTACCGCTCCCGGTTGCGCTCCAGCTCCAGGGCCTCGTTGCGGGCGAGGGCGTCGGGCCGTCCGGCGACGTCGGCCTGCACGGAGTGGTCGACGACCACGTCCACGGGCAGCGCGGGGTTCACCCGCCCCGGCTCGGCCACCCGGTCGCGCAGGGCGGCCAGGTCCACCAGCAGGGGGATGCCGGTGTAGTCCTGGACGAGGATGCGGGCCGGCCGCAGCGGCATCTCCAGGCCTGGTTCCTCCCCCGCCGCCAGTCGCTTGCCGAGCCCGGCGGCCGCCGCGTCGTCGCCCGCCCGCAGCAGGGACTCCAGCAGCACCCGGCCGGTGTAGGGGACGGCCCCGAGGTCGAAGCCGCTCGCCTCGGCGAACTCCGGCAGGCCGTACAGCCCGACCGCCTGCCCGGCGAGGCGTGTCCTGATCGGCGCGGTCATCGGGCGTCCGCCTCCCGCGCCGCCGGGAGGCGGCGTCCGCGCGGCCCGACATAGTCGAGGAGCGGCCGGATCAGGACGTTGTTCGACTGCTGCTCCAGCGCCTGCGCCACCCAGCCGGCGGTACGGCCGACGACGAACAGCGGGACCGCGAGGTCGTCGGGCAGGCCGAGCAGCCGGTAGGCGAGACCGGCGTAGAGGTCCACGTTGGGGGCGAGGCCGTGCCGGCCGTAGGGCCGCATGGCCTCGGCGACGGCGTCCAGGATCTCCAGGCCGCGGCTGTCGCCCCGCTCCCGGCTCAACTCGACGACGGTGGACCGCAGATGGCGTACCCGCGGGTCCTCGGTGCGGTAGACCCGGTGGCCGAAGCCCATCACCGGCTCGCCCCGTCCGCGCAGCCGTGCCACGTACTCCGCGGCCCGCTCGGGCGCGCCGACCTCGTCGACGAGCCGCATGACGCGCTCGGCGGCGCCGCCGTGCACGGAGCCCGCGAAGGTGGCGACGGCGGCGGTGACCGCGGCCGTCATCCCGGCCCGGGAGCCGATGGCGACACGGGCGGCGAACGCCGACGCGTTGGAGCTGTGGTCGGCGTGCACGATCAGTCCCTTGTTCAGGAACCGCACCGCGGCCGGTGTGGGCCGCTCGCCGAGCAGGGCGGTGAGGAAGGCGTCCGCGCAGGAGGTCTCCTCGGCCGGGGTGGACGGCTCGCGGCCGCTGCGGAAGGCGTGGTGGGCGGCCACCAGCATGGGGATCCGGGCGATCAGCGCGATGCCCGTCTCGCGGGCCTGCTCGTACGTCTCGTCCGTGCCCGCGTCGCGCCGGGGCCCGAACGCTTCGAGCGCGGAGACGCAGGTGCGCAGTGCGTCCATGGGGTGGGCGTGGGCCAGCGAGCGGGCCAGGTCGAGCACCGGGGCGGGCAGCTCGCGGGCAGCCCGCAGCTCCTTCTCGAAGGCCGGCAGGGCCGCGGCGTCGGGGAGTTCGCCGTGCACGAGGAGGTAAGCCACCTCCTCGAAGGAGGCGTGCTCGGCCAGGTCGTGGATGCTGTAGCCGCGGTACTCCAGGATCCCCTCGGCGCCGTCGATGCGGGTGATGGTGGTCCGGTCGAAGCTGACGCCGTCCAGGCCGCGGTGCACGATGTGCCGCTGCCCGGCGGGGGGTTGCCCCGCGGGGGCGGAGCCCGGCGCGGGGGAGGGCTCCCGGCCCGGGACGCGTCCCTCAACGAACTCCCGGATCGCCGTCACCGAGCGCAGGGCGAGGGTGAGTTCGTCGTCGACCGGCACGCCGTACGCCTCTTCGAGCGCCACCATCAGCGAGATGTGGCCGAGCGAGTCCCACTGCCGGATCGACTGGTATTCCAGGGTGTCGGTGACCCGGTCCTCGGCGATGCCCAGGGTGCGGGCGACGAGGGCGTCGACACTGCTCATGGTTCCCCTTCTGCGGTCGGTCGTGTGCGGATGCCGTAGGACGTCCGGCGGGATCAGCCGGGGCCGGGCGTCCGCTGCTCCAGCCACCGGCACAGCGCCGGGCGGTCCACCTTGCCGTTGGCGTTGACCGGCATCTCCCCGACGACCTGTACGGACCTCGGCACCATGTAGGCGGGCAGACCGGCCGCGCAGGCGTCGGACAGGGCCGCGGGGTCGCCGGCACCGGACACCACGGCGGTGATCGTTCCGGCGTCCGGCCACTGCAGGGCCACCGCCTCCAGGGCCCCGGCGCGGCGCAGCACGGCCTCGATCTCGCCCAGTTCGACGCGGTGACCGCCGATCTTGACCTGCTGGTCGTTGCGGCCGAGGCAGACGTACTGCCCGTTCAGGCGGCGCACCAGGTCGCCGGTGCGGTAGTACGTCCGCCCGGCGCGCTCGAAGTACCGCTGCGCGGTCAGCTCCGGCGCCCGCCAGTAGCCGGGCGTGGTCTGCGGCCCGGCCAGGCACAGCTCGCCCGGTTCGCCCTCGGGGACGTCGGCCAGTCGCTCGTCGACGACCAGGGCGTCGAGGCCCGGATAGGGCCGTCCGATGGGCACGTTGTCGTGGACGCACTCGGCCGGACTGGTCGCCGGGTCCCAGCGGTAGGCGGTGCAGGCGATGGTGAGTTCGGTCGGCCCGTACAGGTTCTCCACGGTGGAGTACGGCGCCGCCGCCTGCCACTCCTCGGCGGTGGCCCTGGGCAGCGCCTCCCCGCAGAACAGGCTCCAGCGCAGCGTCGGCATCGAGCCCGGCCGCAGCACCCCGCGCCGGCGCAGCACGGCGGCGACCGAGGGCACCGAGAACCAGACGGTGATGCCGTTGCGCTCCAGGTACGTGAAGGGCGCGAGCAGTTCGATGGGGTCCATGGAGCAGACGCGGGCGCCGTTCTCCCAGGCCATGAACAGGTCGAACACCGACAGGTCGAAGGTCTGGTCGAAGGTCTGGGTGAGCCGGTCGTCGGGGGTCAGCCGGTAGCGGTCCTGGTTGGTGTCGAGGAACGCGCGCACATTGGCGTGGGTGACGGGCACCCCCTTGGGCACGCCCGTGCTGCCCGAGGTGAACAGCAGGTACGCAGGGTCGTCGGCGGCGGGCTCGGGCAGTGTCGCCGGCGCCGTGAACCCCGCGAGGTCGGTGGCGTCCAGCACCCGGTGCCCGTCGAGGCCCGGCACCTCGGACCGCCTGGCGTCGGGCAGCAGGACGACCGGGCGGTAAGGCAGTTGCCGCAGCAGTTCGGGGAGCTGGGCGGCCGACGCGGCGTCCGCGAGGACGGCGTCGACGTCGGCGCGCTCCAGCATGGTGAGCGTGCGCCCCACCGGGAACTTCCGGTTCAGCGGTACGAAGGCGGCGCCGGCGAACAGCGCGGCGGCCACGCCCAGATAGCCGACCTCGCTGCGGTGGGCGAACACCCCGACCCTGCGGGGCGGGCCCGCCACCGTCTCGACGAGGGCGGCCGCCCAGCGCCGCGCGGTGGCCGCGGTCTCCTCGTAGGTGTAGTCACGGCGCCCGACGGTCAGGGCGACGTGGTCGGGACGGACGCTGGCGTGGTGGAGCAGACCGGCGCCCAGACGCCGGTCGAGTGCTGTGGTCATGTCGGTCCGAACTCCGGTGACGGGAAGCCGGACCGACGCTAGCGGTGCCCCGTACGCGTTGTGCCGTTGCGAGCGCACTGCTTCTTTAACGAGTAAATCCCGTTCTGCCCATTGGGCTCGTACCGTGTGTCCCGCAGGGCATCGAACTCAACGAGCAGAACGGGATTTTCGCGCTCAACTCCCTTTGTGGGCCCAAGGACCCGGTGGCCGGGGGGTGGCCTAGCCTCACCAGGAGAAGAGCGGGAGAGAAACGAGCGAGGAGTGCCACCGGAATGAGATCCCTCCTGCCTCCGCCCGGACCCGCGCGGCTCCTCACGGTCATCACCATGGTGATGACGCTGGGCCAGGGACTGTGGATGGCACTCAGCGCGATCTACGCGGTGACCGTGCTGCACCTGACGTCGGGTCAGCTCGGACTCAGCGTGAGCGTCGCCGCCGCGATCGTCCTGCTGTGCAGCATCCCGCTGGGCCATCTGGCCGACCGGGCCGGCCCGCGCACCGTGCAGATATGGTCGTTCCTGGTGCTGACCGTGCTGACGTGCGCTCTGCTGTTCGTCACCCACTTCTGGCCGTACCTGGTCGTCGTCTCCGCCCAGGGCATCGCCTACCGGTCGGGCCGCAGCGCGCGCAAAGCCATGATCGCGGGGCTCGTTCCCTCCGCGAACCGGGTGACCGTGCTCGCTCAGATTCGCGCGGCCTCCAACGCGAGCGTCTCGGTCGGGGCGTGCCTCGCCGGTCTCGTCCTGGCCCTGGGCTCCCGCGAGGCGTACCAGGCGGCGGTGGGTTTCATCGCCGTCACCTTCCTGATCACCGGCCTGCTCACGGTGAAGGAACCGTCCGTCCCGCCGGTCCCGGCCTCGGCGGGCCCCGCGCTCGCGGTGCTGCGCGACGTGCCGTTCCTCACCTTCGCCGCCCTGGACGGGCTGCTGACCACGCACACCGTGCTGCTCGACGTGGTGCTGCCCCTGTGGGTGCTGCGCCACACGGGGGCGCCTCGCTGGATGAGCGCGGCCATCCTGCTGCTCAACACGATCCTGGTGGTGGCCGTCCAGACCCGGGCCGCCCGGGGCGTGGACGACCCGACGTCCGCCGCGCGGGCCAGCCTCCAGGGCGCGGGCTGTGTCGCGGCCGCCTGTCTGGTGTTCGCACTGAGCGACAAGGCGGCACTGGTGCCTGCCTGTCTGCTGCTCGCGGTGGGCGCCGTCGCCCACGCCCTCGGCGAGGTACGGCAGGCGGCTGGCAGTTGGGGCATCGCCTTCGACCTGGCCCCGGACCACGCCCAGGGCCAGTACCAGGCCACGCACGCGATGGGCGCCGACATCGGCAAGATGATCGCCCCCGCGGTCTTCATCTGGCTGGTGCTCGGCCACGGGGCGCTCGGCTGGGTGGCCCTGGCCGTGGCGTTCGCCGCGCTGGGCACGGCGATGCCGCCGGTCGTCGCCCGCGGCCTGCGCACGCGCTCCGCCGTCGGCGAGGCGACGCCCGCCGGGTGACGCCCGCCGGAGACGACCACCGGAGACGACCACCGGGCCTGAGCCACCGAATCAACCGCCGAAAACGACCACCAGGCCTCAGCCACCGAATCAACCGCCGAAACCACCACCAGGTGGGCCGCCGGGTGACGACCGCCCGGGACGAGATTCCCGTGGGCGTACTGCCGCAGGTCCCCGTCACGACCGGCCGCCGGTGCCGCGGTGCGCGTCCTCGCCGGACACGCGCCGGAGGGCGGGCCCACGGCCCGCCCTCCGGTCCCGGCCGAGAGATAGCCGGCTCCCGGGGCGGTGACCTTGACCGCGCTGATCGCGCCGGTGTCCGTCACGGCCTTCGCCGCCGCCCCGGTGCCGCCCTTTCCCGTCGGGTCGGTGATGGCGACGTCGGGCCTTCCGGTGTAGCCGGAGCCGATCGTGTCCACCGTGAGGCCCACGAGTCTCAGGCTGCTGGAGACCTTCGCCTCCGTGGCACCGGGGATCGGGTCGGCCAGGGTCCCGTTGTGGATCGCGACGCCGGGGGCGCCGCTGTAGCCGCTGCCGGGATCGTCGACGGTCACCTTGGTGACGCTGCCGTCGGCCGCGAGGTCGGCCGGCTCGACATGTCCCTTGGCCACGGTGCCGTTCGGGTCGTCGGGACGGTCGAAGTCCACCGTGGGCATGGTGTAGCCGGACCCCCCGTCCGCGATCGTCACGGCGTCCACCCGCCGGAGGCCGTGGCGGTGGCACCGCTGCCGCCGCCCCCGGTGATGCCGACCGCGAAGCCGCCGTAACCGCTGCCGCCCGCACCGACCGTGAGGCCGACCACGGCCCCCGTCGCCTTGACGGTGGCCTCCGCGGTCGCCGCCGTGGTGCCGCCGTCGACGGTGACCGACGTCGCGCCCGCGACATAGCCGTGCCCCGGGGCGGTCACGTCGATGGAGGCGATGCCGCCGGTCTGCGGGTCCACCGTGGCCGTCGCCTCGGCGCCGGTCCCGTCCGGGACCACCTGCGCCCCGAAGGAGTACTGCCGGTCCTGGACCGGGTAGCGCGGGTAGTCCGCCGAACCCACCGCCACCGTGCCGCCCTCCTTCGGAGGCACGGTGGTCTGCGGCGTGGTGGAACTGTCGACGCCGGCCGGGTACACGAAGGTGTCGGTGCGGGAGGCGACACCCGTGTCGACCGGGACGCCCTCACCGTAGAAGCCGATGACGTCCCCGGCCCGCACGGCGACGTCGGGGACGTCGTACGTCGTGACCTCTCCGGCCGCGGCGGCCGGCGCGGGCACCGTCTGCAGCCCGCTGTCGGACACCACGGCGTACGTGTCCGCCGCGCCCGCCGGCCTGAGGACGTAGGCGTGGAAGAGGCCGCCCTCGGATGCCGAGGGACTCCCGCCCGGCGTGGCCTGGTTCCAGGTCTGGAAGCTCTTGAGGGTGCCGTCGGGAAGCGGAGAGCCGGACACGATGACGAGCACCGGTCCGAGTTCGCCCGGCGGCGTCGCGTAATCGGTCGCGAACGCCCGGTCGGCCGACGGGTTCCCCACCCGCATCGCGGTGGACTTGATGGTCACCCGGGCCTTCGACAGCGTCAGCGGGCTGTTGGCCCAGTTCGGCCACGGGCCGAAGTAGTGCGGGACCTTCGTCTCGTCCGTCGGGCCGCTCGGCCCGTCGGCGGCGGCCGCCTGCGCCTGCCGGACCGGCGCGGGCGGCAGACCCGTGACGACCGCCAGCCCCGCCAGCACCGCCCCGGAGCCGATCAACGCGACGGTGCGCCGTATCCGCTTCCGGAACCGTCTTCTCACCTGCTCGGTGAACACGCCTTCCCCCTCCCCTTGCTGACCTGCCGCGGCCTGCGCGCCCGGGTCCGGCCCCTGGCCCACCGGGGCGGGGAGAACGAAGACGCAGGCTCCTGCCACCGGCCGGTGGCACGACCTGTGGGGGGCGCGCGACAACCCTGCGGCCGGCAGCCGGGACCTCGGGCGAAGATGACGCGACTCTCATCCATCTGTCATGGCGGGGCGGGCCGAACGGGACGTCACCGCACAGACCGGATCGCCGCACTACGTGAATTACCGATCACGCACTGTCATCCCGCTCTCCTGGAACGGGCGCCCGACCAGGCCGATCCCGCCACATTCGGAAGACCGCCTGCCGAACACCGGAGCGACACCTATAACAGATCCGGGGACAGCCGCAGATGACAGCCCAGGGAGCGCTGCCACATGTGCGGCGGGGGGAGGGCCGGTAGCCATCATGGCCCGGTTGCTGGTCGTCGAGGACGAGGCATGGCTGCGCGCCTACCTCACACGCACTCTTGAGGCGGACGGTCACGTCGTCGACGGCACGGGGTCCGGCCCCGACGCCGTACACCACCTGCGCGACGGCGAGTTCGACCTCGTCGTGCTCGACCTCATGCTGCCCGGGTTCGACGGCTTCGAGGTGATGCGGCGCGCCTTCGACCGGCGGCCCGACCAGCGCGTGCTCGTCCTGTCCGCCGTGGTCGACGTCGCGACCCGGGTCCGCTGCCTGCGGATCGGGGCCGTCGACTTCCTCGGCAAGCCCTTCGCGACCGCGGAGCTGGTGGAACGCGTGCGCACCCGGCTCCGTACTCCCGCCACCGGCGTCTCCCAGCGATGGCTGCGCGTCGGGGAGGCCACCCTCGACCTCGAACGGCAGGCGCTCAGCATGGGCGGCAAGGACGTGCCCCTGTCGCACCGCGAGTTCATGCTGCTCGGCCATCTCATGCGGCGGGCCGGGGAGGTGTGCAGCAGGCGTGAACTCCTCGCGAGCGTCTGGGGTTACGCCGACGGTCCGGGGAGCAACGTGGTCGGCGCGACGGTCCGCCGGATCCGCGGCAAGGTCCCCCGGCCGGTCATCGAGACGGTGCGCAATGTCGGGTACGCGTTCAGTGCCGGCTGAGCGCCCCCGTCTCGTCTTCGCCGGCTGGGTGCTGTTCGCCGTGTGCAGCCAGCTGCTGCTGTTCGTCGTACCCGACCTGAAGACCGTGGCGTTCCACCTGGTGTGGATCAGCTTGTCCGTCGTCTACGGGTTCCAGGGCTGGTCGGTGCGCCGTATGGCCGTCGTGCTGACCGTGGTCATCCTGGTCACGGGCACGGTGCTGGGCGGCTTCGTGGCGCGGGGCCACGCCGACTGGGACGAGCTCGCCGAGGTGCCGCTGATTGCTCTGGTGTTCCTCGCCATGGCCTGGCACGCACGCCGACGGGCCGCCGCCCTCGCGGAGACGCAGAGCCTCGTCGAGCGCGAACGCCGCGCGCAGGAGGTCAAGGAGTTGTTCGTCCGCAACTGCTCGCACGAGATGCGTACCCCGATCACGGTGGCCCGCTGCTACGCGGAGATGGTCCGCGGCGAGCTGCCGACCCCGGAGAGCAAGGACGACCCGCGGTGGCGCCGTGGTCGAGGTGGAGGACACGGGCATCGGCTTCACCCGGTCACGGGCCGACGACGGCAGCGGCCCACCGCCCTCGTCGGGGCGCCCCGGCACCGGGCTCGGCCTGGCGATCGTGCGCGCCGTCGTCGAGGGTCACGGCGGAGCCCTCACCGTGGTACCCGACCGGCCGCGCGGCTCGTTGCTCCGGATCGTGCTGCTGGCGCACCCGCCGGCGGCCGCACCGGGAGCGGCACCGGTGGGTGCGCCGGGTCAGCGATATCGGCGAGGGACACGCCCCGGGGAGTCCGGCTGAGCCTCCCGCGCCCCGCCAGGGCGTGGCGACCCCGCTCGACGTGTGGTGACAGCGGCGTCCTGGGGTCTGGGCGTGGTGAGCGAATTCAGCGATGCGTTCCTCCTGGGGGCCGAACGGCATGCCGCCTGGGGCGCGGCCCAACTCGACGCCCTGGCCGCGTTCCTGCCCGAGGGTTCGTGGACCGCCGACCTGTCCTCCTGCCTGTACCGGCAAGGAGACCTGGAACTGCGCGTGGCCGTGCTGGGGACCTACGACATGGCTGGCTCCGTACTGAGCACTCGCCGGGCACAGCCGAAAGGCCCGGGACTCAGGTGCGGTCTCCGCCGAACACCCCAAGGTGCAGGCGCTCTACGAGACGTGGGGATACCGGAAGATCGGGAACCGTCAGCCCTTCCCGGACTCCCCGAACTTCGCGGTCATGCTCCGCGACCTGCGCGCGGCCAAGCCTCACCGGAACGGGGGTGCGGCGCGACCGCTCATCCTCTGCGCCCGGCCACCTGATCCGCGCCCACAGCCAGACCGAAGCGGGGACGAGAGCAGCCCGTCGAAGCTCGGTGCGAAGCACGGCGGGCTACCCCCGCAGGCGCGTCATCGAACTGAGCCAGTGAGCCGCCCCCTCCCGAGTATCCGCTCGGCCCTCACCGCATGGGCGGGAACGAGGGGCCCCGCTGCTCGGACCTGGCCGATGTATAAACGATCCAGTACCTTGATATACACAGGTCGGCGGGAAAGTGGAGGGCACCATGAGTCGGACGGTCATCGATCTCGACGACGAGGCGCTGGAAGAAGCGGCCAAGGAACTCGGCACCACCACCAAGCGCGACACCATCAACACGGCTCTGCGAGAGGTCACGGCCCGCTACCGGCGTCTGCGCGCGCTCGACGAAGCCCGCGCCCTGGCTGCCGACGGCGCGCTGGACATGGACCTCCTCCTGAACAAGAGCAGGTACCGGCCCATGAGCGCCGCTGACGACGTCCGCGACTCCGGAGTGGATGAATGACCGTCGCCGACTACCTCATCGACACCTCCGCCCTCGCCCGCGTCCTGCTCCGCCAGAACACGGCCGACTGGGATGACAGGATCGGCGCCGGACTCGTCGCGATCTGCGACATCACCGAACTCGAGGTCCTGTACTCGGCCCGTTCGGCCGCAGACCGCAGGCGTGTGAAGGCGTCGCTCGACGCCCACTACGTCTGGTGTCCGATGCCGGACGGCGTCTACCGCCGTTCCCGCGTCGTCCAGGAACAGCTGACTGCCAAGGGTGAGCACCGCAGCGCGGGACCCGTAGACCTCCTCGTGGCGGCCGCCGCCGAGGAGGCGGGACTCACGCTGCTCCACTGCGACCACGACTTCGAGACCATCGCCCGCACGACGGGACAAGCCGTCCGCATGATCGACCTCAGGCAATAGAACGGCAATAGAACCCACGCGGCCGCATGCACGAAGACGGCTCCTGCCGGCCGACGGTGTGGTCCCGCCACAGCCACCGGTTCCGGACCGCCGCCGCGGAAGGTGAAAGGGCCGGCAGCGGCGACGTCCGTCGTGGCGGCGTTGGGGGCATCGGCGGGGAACGTCCTGCGCAGCAACGCCGGAGGAACGGCGGCGCGCGGTTCCGCACTCCGGTTCCCAGGCAGCCACTTCCGACCGCCTGCGTCCCATCAGCGTCCCGGCTTCGGCGTCCCCCCGCCACGAGCGGCGGATTCGGCCCGTTGCCCCAAAGCCCTGAATCCGCGCCCCCGATGAGACGTCTCCGCAGCTCACAGACCTGCACAGTGGGGCGGGTGGGACTCGAACCCACGGCCGACGGATTATGAGTCCGCTGCTCTAACCGGCTGAGCTACCGCCCCGTTACGGCGCGTCGCGCACATTTGTACGCGCCGTCTGCCGCAGCATAGCCGCTCATACGATCTCCTGCTTCGCGTGGTCGGCTTCGCGCGACCTTGAGGACTTCATCCTGGGCGCGGGCGGTTCCTGCGGACATGAAAAAGGACCCCGGTGGGGTCCTCTTCAGCGTGCTCCCCCGACTGGACTCGAACCAGTAACCTGCCGGTTAACAGCCGGCTGCTCTGCCAATTGAGCTACGGAGGACCGAGCTCCCCCGACTGGACTCGAACCAGTAACCTGCCGGTTAACAGCCGGCTGCTCTGCCAATTGAGCTACGGAGGAACGCCTCGTTGCATCGAACGTACCTACCCGGGCATCCGCCAGGGGGCGCGCGCTCGCTGCGACACATACATTAGCGCAAGCAGGGGGGTGCTCCGCCAATCGGTTCGCCCCGCGACCGACGCCCACGCAAGGGACGATGCAGACGCAAGGGAAGGGTGGCCGCCATGCGCTATCGGCTCACGTTCGTCGCCGGGCTGCTTCTGGGCTATGTGCTGGGCACACGGGCCGGACGCGAGCGGTATGAGCAGATGAAGAAGTCGGCCCGCCAGATCGCCGAGAACCCCGCGGTGCGCAACACCGCCGAGTCGGCCGCCCAGCAGGGACGCGAGTACGCGGGCAGGGCCTTCCACGCGGTGAGCACCAAGGTCGGCGACCGCATGCCCGACTCGGTCGCCGTCCGTGTGCGCTCGCTGCGGGAGCGGAACACGAACGGCAGCGGCGAGGACGACTGGGGCACCAGCAACACCTGACCCCGCCCCGGTGGCCCACCCGCGGCGGCACGGCCACCGCCCTCCGTACGGCAGAATTCCGCCATGGGGATAGTCGCCGGGTTGGACAGTTCGCCCGATTTCACTCGTATCGTCGTCTGTGACACGGACACGGGGGCCGTGCTCAGGCAGGGGTATGCACCCCATCCGGTGGAGGGCCCCGAGGGGGGCGGCCGCCCCTGCGACGTCGATCCGCAGGCATGGCTGCTGTCCCTGGGGGAGGCGGCCGGCGGCGGTCTCCTGGAGGGCGTGCAGGCCATCGGGGTCTCCGCGCAGCAGAACGCGCTGATCCCGCTCGACACCCAGGGCGCCACCGTGCGGCCCGCGCTGGTGGGCGGCGACAAGCGGGCGCAGGTCGCGGCGGCCGACCTCATCGACGCGTTCGGCGGCCGGCAGGCGTGGGCCGAGGCCGTCGGCTGCGTACCGCAGGCCGCGCTGCCCGTGACCAAGCTGCGCTGGCTCGCCAGGGCCGAGCCCGACAGCGCGCTGCGCACCGCCGCGCTCATGCAGGCCCACGACTGGATCGTGTGGCAGCTGCTCGGGCGTCCCGTGCGACGCACCACCGATCGCGGCGGCGCCTCGGCGACCGGGTACTGGTCGGCGGCGGCCGGCATGTACCGCGGGGACCTCGTCGAGCTGGCGCTGGGGCACCAGGTCGTGGTGCCCGAGGTGCTGGGCCCGTCCGAGGCGGCGGGCACGACGCCGGAGGGGCTGCTGATCTCCGCGGGCACCGGCGAGACCATGGCCGCCGCCCTGGGCCTGGGTATCGGACTGGGCGACGCGGTCGTCTCCCTCGGGGCCTCCGGGTCCGTGATGGCCGTGCACCCCGAGGCGCTCGTCGACTCCACCGGAATGATCACCTCGCTCGCGGACGCGACGGGGCTGCACCTGCCGGTGGTGACGACCCTCAACGCGGTGCGCACCCTGCGCGGCGCCGCCGAGCTGCTCGGCGTGCCCGACCTGGAGTCCCTCTCCGATCTCGCGATGAAGTCGACGCCCGGCTCGCACGGGCTCGTCATGCTGCCGTACCTGGAGGGCGAGCGGACCCCGAACCTGCCGCACACCGCGGGCACCCTGGCCGGTCTGCGGCGCGAGTCGATGAAGCCCGAGCACCTGGCGCGGGCGGCGTTCGAGGGCATGTTGTGCGGGCTCGCGGACGCCCTGGACGTGCTGCGCGGACGCGGGGTCGAGGTACGGCGGATCTTCCTGCTCGGCGCCGCCGCGGAGCTGCCGGCCGTGCAGTCGGCGGCGCCCGCGCTGTTCGGCGCGCAGGTGATGGTCCCGCAGCCCGGCGACTACGCGGCGATCGGCGCGGCCCGGCAGGCGGCCTGGTCGCTCGGGGTCTCCCGGGGCACCCTCGACCCGCGCACCCCTCCCACCTGGCAGGGCGCGGCCGCGCAGGTCCTGGAGCCGGGAGAGGAGCTGGCGGTGGGCCAGGCCGTGCGCCAGCAGTACGTGTCGGTGCGCGAGCAGACGCATCCGGCGGCGTTCAGGTCCTAGGGGGTTTCGAAAGTCCCGCACAGCACCCACGGCGCCCGGCACGCTCCCCCAAGCTCTTCGAGCAGGGGGCACCCCCACTCGCCGCACCGGCCGAAACCCCAAGTACGTCCAGTACGAGGGCTTTCGTCCGGCACGCCGAGAGCACGCACCGGACACCGCAGGCACCGCACAGGACCTTCGAAACACCCCCTGGGGCGCCCCGGTGTCCGCCGTCCGGGTGGGCCTACGTCGCGAGGCTGAATCCGCGTCGGCAGTTGGTCCGTCAACGGCTTAATCACTTGAGGTAACGCGGGTGGAGTGTCCGACGATAGGGGCTGGTGCACCACCGACCGCCCTGCCGTCGACGACTCCGAGAGATCCCGCGTGCTCATACGACTTCTGAGGGCCCATCTGGGCCCGTACACGAAACCCGTCGCGCTGCTGGTGCTGCTGCAGTTCCTGCAGACCTGCGCCACGCTCTATCTGCCCACCCTGAACGCGCACATCATCGACAACGGTGTCGTGAAGGGGGACACGGGCTACATCCTGACCTTCGGCGGCCTCATGATCGGGGTCTCGCTGGGCCAGGTCGTGTGCAACATGGGCGCCGTCTACTTCGGCGCCCGTACGGCCTCGGCCGTCGGCCGCGACCTGCGGGCGGCGGTCTTCGACCGGGTGCAGTCCTTCTCCTCGCGTGAGATGGGTCACTTCGGGGCGCCGTCGCTGATCACCCGCACCACGAACGACGTGCAGCAGATCCAGATGCTCACCCTGATGGCGTTCACCCTGATGGTGTCGGCGCCGATCATGTGCGTGGGCGGCATCGTCATGGCGCTCGGCCTGGACGTGCCGCTGTCCGGCGTCCTGGTCGCCGTCGTGCCCGTGCTCGGCGTCAGCGTGACGCTGATCGTGCGCCGGCTGCGCCCGCTGTTCCGCAGCATGCAGGTCCGGCTCGACACGGTCAACCGGGTGCTGCGCGAGCAGATCTCCGGCAACCGTGTCATCCGCGCCTTCGTGCGGGACGACTACGAGAAGGGCCGGTTCCGGGACGCGAACACCGAGCTGACGGAGGTGTCCCTCGACACCGGCCGCACCCTGGCGCTGATGTTCCCCCTGGTGATGACCGTGGTGAACCTGTCGTCGATCGCCGTGGTCTGGTTCGGCGCGCACCGCATCGACAGCGGCGGCATGCAGATCGGCGACCTGACCGCGTTCCTCGCGTACCTCATGCAGATCGTGATGTCCGTGATGATGGCCACCTTCATGTTCATGATGGTGCCGCGCGCGGAGGTGTGCGCCGAGCGCATCCAGGAGGTGCTCGACACCGAGTCGAGCGTCGTGCCGCCCACCGCGCCCGTCGTCGAACTGCGGCGCCACGGCCACCTGGAGGTCCGGGGTGCCGGGTTCCGCTACCCGGGTGCCGAGGAGCCGGTGCTCAAGGCCATCGACCTGGTGGCGCGGCCGGGCGAGACCACGGCCGTCATCGGGTCCACCGGCAGCGGCAAGTCGACCCTGCTCGGGCTGATCCCGCGCCTCTTCGACGTCACGGAGGGCGAGGTGCTCGTGGACGGCGTGCCCGTCCACGAGATCGAGCCGAAGCTGCTGGCGAGGACGGTCGGGCTGGTCCCGCAGAAGCCGTACCTGTTCGCGGGCACGGTCGCCACCAACCTGCGCTACGGCAATCCGGACGCCACGGACGAGGAGCTGTGGCACGCGCTGGAGGTGGCGCAGGCCAGGGAGTTCGTCGAGGCGCTGGAGAACGGGCTCCACTCCCCCATCGCCCAGGGCGGCACCAATGTCTCCGGCGGCCAGCGACAGCGGCTCGCCATCGCGCGCACGCTGGTGCAGCGCCCGGAGATCTACCTCTTCGACGACTCGTTCTCCGCGCTCGACTACGCCACGGACGCGGCGCTGCGCGCGGCGCTCGCGCGGGAGACCGCCGAGGCGACCGTGGTGATCGTCGCGCAGCGCGTGGCGACCATCCGGGACGCCGACCGGATCGTGGTCCTGGACGAGGGCCGTGTCGTCGGCACCGGGCGCCACCGCGACCTCATGGCGGACAACGAGACCTACCGGGAGATCGTCCTCTCCCAGCTCACGGAAGCGGAGGCTGCCTGATGGCCGGGCCCATGGGACGCATGATGGCCGGCGGCGGCCCCGACCAGCGGTCGATGGACTTCAAGGGGTCCGGGAAACGGCTCCTGGCGCAGTTCAGGCCCGAACGCGCCACCATGACGGGGATGCTGGCCTGCGGTGTGCTGAGCGTCGGCCTGTCCGTGGCCGGGCCCAAGATCCTCGGCAGGGCGACCGACCTGGTCTTCGCCGGGATCGTCGGCCGCCGGATGCCGTCGGGGGTGAGCAAGGAGCAGGTCCTTCAGTCCATGCGCGAGCGTGGCGAGGGGGGCGTCGCCGACATGCTCTCCGGTACGGACTTCACCCCGGGCAAGGGCATCGACTTCGGTGCCGTCGGCAACGTCCTGCTGTTCGCGCTGGCCACGTTCCTGGTGGCGGGCCTGCTGATGGCGGTGGCCACCCGGCTGTCCAACCGGGCCATCAACAAGACCGTCTACCGCATGCGGGAGGACGTGCAGGCCAAGCTGTCGCGGCTCCCGCTGTCGTACTTCGACAAGCGGCAGCGCGGCGAGGTGCTCAGCCGCGCGACCAACGACATCGACAACATCGGCCAGACGCTGCAGCAGTCGATGGGCCAGCTCATCAACTCGCTGCTGACGATCGTGGGCGTGCTGGCCATGATGTTCTGGGTGTCGTGGCTGCTGGCGCTGGTCGCGCTGGTGACCGTGCCGCTGTCCTTCGTCGTGGCGACCCGTGTCGGCAAGCGCTCGCAGCCGCAGTTCGTGCAGCAGTGGCGCACCACCGGCAAGCTCAACGCGCACATCGAGGAGATGTACACCGGGCACACGCTGGTGAAGGTGTTCGGGCGGCAGGGGGAGTCCGCGAAGCAGTTCGCCGAGCAGAACGAGGCGCTGTACGAGGCCGGGTTCCGGGCGCAGTTCAACAGCGGGGTCATGCAGCCGCTGATGATGTTCGTGTCGAACCTGAACTATGTGCTCGTCGCGGTCGTCGGCGGTCTGCGGGTGGCGTCCGGCACGCTGTCCATCGGTGACGTGCAGGCGTTCATCCAGTACTCGCGCCAGTTCTCGATGCCGCTGACGCAGGTCGCGTCGATGGCCAACCTGGTGCAGTCGGCCGTCGCCTCGGCGGAGCGCGTCTTCGACCTGATCGACGCGGAGGAGCAGGAGGCGGACCCCGAGCCGGGGCTGCGGCCGGACGAACTGCGCGGCCGGGTCGCGCTGGAGAACGTGTCGTTCCGCTACGACCCGGACAAGCCGCTCATCGAGAACCTGTCGCTGAAGGTGGAGCCGGGCCACACGGTCGCGATCGTCGGCCCGACGGGAGCGGGCAAGACCACGCTCGTGAACCTGCTGATGCGGTTCTACGAGGTCACCGGCGGGCGGATCACGCTCGACGGGGTCGACATCGCGAAGATGTCCCGCAACGAGCTGCGGGCCGCGATAGGGATGGTGCTCCAGGACACCTGGCTGTTCGGGGGCACGATCGCGGAGAACATCGCGTACGGGGCCGCGCGACAGGTCTCGCGCGGGGAGATCGAGGAGGCCGCGCGCGCGGCACACGCGGACCGGTTCATCCGTACGCTGCCGGACGGCTACGACACCGTGATCGACGACGAGGGCACCGGGGTGAGCGCGGGTGAGAAGCAGCTCATCACGATCGCCCGGGCGTTCCTGTCCGACCCGGTGATCCTGGTGCTTGACGAGGCGACGAGTTCGGTCGACACCCGTACCGAGGTGCTGATCCAGAAGGCGATGGCCAAGCTCGCGCACGGGCGGACGTCGTTCGTCATCGCCCACCGGCTGTCGACGATCCGGGACGCGGACACGATCCTGGTGATGGAGGACGGCGCCATCGTCGAACAGGGCGCGCACACGGAACTGCTGGTGGCCGACGGGGCGTACGCCCGGCTCTACAAGGCGCAGTTCGCGCAGGCCGTGGCCGAGGTCGACTGATCCGGTGGGGGCCGCTCCCGCGGGCGGTGGGCGGCCCCCTGTCAGTCGAGGTATCCCCTGAGCTGGTCGGCGAACGCGTGGTCCCTCAGCTTGTTCAGGGTCTTCGACTCGATCTGCCGGATCCGTTCGCGGGTCACGCCGAAGATGCGGCCTATCTCCTCCAGGGTGCGGGGACGGCCGTCGACCAGGCCGTAGCGCAGCTGTACGACCTTCCTCTCCCGTTCCCCGAGGGTGGACAGGACCGCCTCCAGATGCTCCTTGAGCAGCAGGAAGGCGGCGGACTCGACGGGGCTCGTGGCGTCGCCGTCCTCGATGAGGTCGCCGAGGGCCACGTCCTCCTCCTCGCCGACGGGCGCGTGCAGCGAGACGGGCTCCTGGGCCAGCCTCAGCACCTCGCTGACCCGCTCGCTGGACAGGTCCAGGTAGGCGGCGACCTCTTCCGGCGTCGGTTCACAGCCGCGTTCCTGCAGCATGCGGCGCTGGACGCGGACGACGCGGTTGATGAGCTCGACGACATGGACCGGGACGCGGATGGTGCGGGCCTGGTCGGCCAGGGCACGGGACATGGCCTGGCGGATCCACCAGGTCGCGTACGTCGAGAACTTGTAGCCGCGCGCGTAGTCGAACTTCTCGACGGCCCTGATCAGGCCCAGGTTTCCCTCCTGGACGAGATCGAGCATGGTCAGGCCGCGGCCGACGTAGCGCTTGGCGACGGAGACGACGAGACGCAGGTTCGCCTCGATCAGCCGCCGTTTGGCCATCCGGCCCATGACCACCAGCCGGTCGAGGTCGAGCGCGAGCTCGGTGTCCAGATCGGGGGTGTTGCCGAGCTTCTCCTCCGCGAACAGGCCGGCCTCGACGCGGCGGGCGAGTTCGACCTCCTCGGCGGCCGTCAGCAGGGGGATGCGGCCTATCTCGCGCAGGTACTGGCGGAACAGGTCCGAGGAGGGACCGCCGGTGTCGATGCGGGCGCGCAGCGGTTCGACGGGCTCGGGCGCCTCGCCGGCCTCGACGGTCTCCATCTCGCCGGCCGGCGGCTCGACCGGTTCGGCGGCGCCCTGCGGTTCCGCGCCGGCCTCCGGGTGGTGCGCGAGCCGGCCCTGCGGTGGCATCGCCGTCAGGACGCCGGGCTCCGTATCGGGCTCGCCGCTCGCGGTCTCGGTCTCGGTCTCGGTGAGGGTCTGGGTCTGCACGGGGGCGACCTCCAGGAGTGTCGCTGCTGAGGCATGCGGCAGCGGTACGTCGGGGATGGCGCCGGCGGTCCGCCCGCCGGCCATCCCGTAGTCGTTGAGCGGAACCGCGGGGGTGTCGGACCCGCCGTCGGCGGTCCGGCCGCGCTCCGAGGACTCAGGCACCGCACCCCAGTGTGGGGTACGACACATCGCCGCCACGAGGGGCGTGCGGCCACTTTTTGGGTCCGGTCCGTGACCGGGCGGTTACTCAGCTCGTTCGACCATCGGACCGGCCACCGGGAACACGAGGAAGGACCGATCGGAAAAGACCAAGATGGGGAACATGAGCGAGAACGAGGAGCTGCGGCGGCGCATCGAGGCGCTGAGGCTCAGGTGAGCCGACGCGAAGCGCAGCACACCACACGCAGAACCCGGCCGTGGGCTCCGATCGCGATGTGGCCGCATTGCAGGTACGGCGGCGCGTCGGCATGCAGGTGATCCGGGCGCTGCGGGACACACGACTGGAGCGCGGCAAGACCCTGGCCGAGCACGGCAAGCTGCTCGGTGCCCTGGTCTCCGGCCAGGTGGCGATGACGAAGCAGCTCCAGGCGATCACGGACCACTTCCGGATCAGGCCGCCCGAAGCGCCCCCGGAGGCGTAGCCGATCGAGCGGCGGCTCTCACAGCGCCGCTGCCCCTCGTTCCCGCAACGCCTGGTCGTACTGCTGCAGCACCCACAGTTCGTTCTGCACGGCGGAGACGTGGGTCGGGTCCGCGTGGGAGCCCAGGCGGGTCAGGGTGCTCTGGATGTCGCGGACGCGGCGTTCCACCGCGCGGCGGCGGACCGTGACCAACTGGGCGCCCGCGTAGGTCTCGTCCGCCTCCTTGCGGAGCAAGATCGCCTCGACCGCCAGCTCCGTGACCATGGCGCGGACCGTGTCGTCGGGGGCCGTCTCGCGGACCCGGATCAGGTACTCCTGCGGGTCCTGGGCGCCGTACTCCACGCCGCCCGCGTCCATGATCGCCTGACGGACCGCGGCGTACGGCGCCGCGGTGAACTCGTCGACCCCGTACGCGTCGAACGCCGGGGTGACCAACTCCGGCCGCTGAAGGGCCAGTTTGAGCAGCTCCCGCTCGGTCGCATAGACCGGGTTGCGCAGGTTGAGCGCCGGGCCGGAGACAGCCGGGCGGGCGGCCGCCGGATACGGCTGCGGGGGGCGCTGCCCGGCCGGCGCCGGGCCCCTGCCGCCGCGGTCGCGGGCCCAACGGGCCAGCTGCGCCACCCGTTTGACCACGAACTGTGTGTCGAGGATGCCGAGCATGCCCGCCAGCTGGACCGCGACCTCGTGCTGGGCGCCGCTGTTCTTGATGCGGGCGACGACCGGGGCCGCCTCGTCCAGCGCGGCGGCGCGGCCCGCCGGGGTCTCCAGGTCGTAGCGGCCGACTATCTGGCGCAGCGCGAACTCGAAGAGGGGCGTGCGGGGTTCGACCAGGTCGGCGACCGCCTCGTCGCCCTTGGCCAGCCGCAGCTCGCAGGGGTCCATACCGTCCGGCGCGATCGCGATGTACGTCTCGGCCGCGAACTTCTGGTCGTCCTCGAAGGCGCGCAGGGCCGCCTTCTGGCCGGCCGCGTCCCCGTCGAAGGTGAAGATCACCCGCGCCGAGCCGTTGTCCATCAGCAGCCGCCGCAGGATCTTGATGTGCTCGCCGCCGAAGGCCGTGCCGCAGGTCGCGATGGCGGTGGTGACCCCCGCGAGGTGGCAGGCCATGACGTCGGTGTAGCCCTCGACCACCACGGCGCGGCTCGTCTTGGCGATCTCCTTCTTCGCCAGGTCGATGCCGTACAGGACCTGCGACTTCCGGTAGATCGCGGTGTCGGGGGTGTTCAGGTACTTGGGGCCGGTGTCCGCCTCGTACAGCTTGCGCGCGCCGAAGCCGACGACGTCGCCCCCGATGTCGCGGATCGGCCACATCAGCCGGCCCCGGAAACGGTCGATGGGCCCGCGGCGGCCCTCCTGGGACAGGCCGGACAACAGCAGCTCCTTGTCGGAGAAGCCCCTGCCGCGGAGGTAACGGGTGAGGTGGTCCCAGCCCTGGGGGCTGTAGCCGACGCCGAAGTGGAGCGCGGCGGCCTGGTCGAAGCCTCGCTCGGCCAGGAACGTCCGTCCCGTGCCCGCCTCGGGGCTGGTGCCGAGCTGCTCCGCGTACCACTGCGCGGCGAGTGTGTGGGCCTCCACCAGGCGGATGCGCTCGCCCCGCTGGTGGGTGGGGTTGTACCCGCCCTCCTCGTAGCGCAGCGTGATGCCGGCGCGGGCGGCGAGGCGCTCGACCGCCTCCGAGAAGGAGAGGTGGTCGACCTTCATCACGAAGGTGATGGTGTCGCCGCCCTCCTGGCAGCCGAAGCAGTGGAACAGGCCCTTGGCCGGGCTGACCTGGAAGGACGGGGACTTCTCGTCGTGGAAGGGGCACAGGCCCTTCAGATTGCCGCCGCCCGCGTTGCGCAGCTGGAGGTACTCGGACACGACGGAGTCGATCGGGACCGCGTCCCGTACCGCCTTCACGTCCTCGTCGTTGATCCGTCCTGCCACGCGTGAATTCTACGGTGGCGCACCGACACCCCCGCGCCCGAAGGGGCGCGGGGGCCGTGGCGCCGTGCGGCCGCGCCCGCGCCTAGGCGGACAGGTCCTCCAGGGGCACGCCGGGGTCCGCCAGCGCCTCCGGATCCACCTCCGCCCTCGCCCGGATCAACGACTGGATCCGTTCCGTGACGTCCCACACGTTCACGTTCATCCCGGCCAGCACCCTGCGCTCCTTCATCCAGAACGCGATGAAGTGCCGCTTGCCGACGTCGCCCCGGACCACCACCTCGTCGTACGACCCAGGCGGCGCCCACCCCGAGTACTCCATCCCCACGTCGTACTGGTCGGAGAAGAAGTACGGCACCCGGTCGAACGTCACCTCGCGGCCGAGCATCGCGCGGGCCGCCGCCGGGCCGCCGTTGAGGGCGTTCGCCCAGTGCTCCACACGCAGCCGGGTGCCGAAGAGGGGGTGGTGGAAAGAGGCGATGTCTCCGGCCGCGTAGATGTCGGGGTCGGAGGTGCGCAACCGCTCGTCGACCACGACGCCCCCGCCCTGCGCGCGGTCGGCGATCTCCAGGCCCGCCGCCTCGGCGAGCCCGGTGCGCGGGGCCGCGCCGATCGCGGCGAGCACATCGTGCGCGGGGTGCTCCTCGCCGTCGTCGGTGCGGGCGGCCAGCACCATGCCGTCCTGGCCGACGATCTCGGAGAGCCGGACGCCGAAGCGGAAGCGGACGCCGTGCTCGCGGTGCAGCTCGGCGAAGAGGTTGCCCAGCTCGGGGCCGAGGACGTCGTGCAGCGGGGTGGGCTCGGGCTCGACGACGGTGACCTCCGCGCCGTACTCGCGGGCCGCCGCCGCGACCTCGAGGCCGATCCAGCCGGCCCCGGCGATCACGAGGTGGCCGTTGTCCCGGCCCAGCGTGGTGAGGACGCCCTTGAGGCGCTCGGCGTGGGCGAGGCGGCGCAGATGGTGGACGCCGGCGAGGTCGGTGCCCGGGATGTCGAGGCGGCGCGGCTCGGCGCCGGTGGCGAGGAGCAGCTTGTCGTAGTGGACGAGTGTGCCGTCGTCCCCGAGACGGACCGTCTTCGTCTCCCGGTCGACGGCGTCGACGGTCTGGCCGAGGTGCAGCTCGATGTCGTTTCGCGCGTACCAGGCAGGCTCGTGGACGAAGACGCTGTCGCGCTCCTCCTTGCCGAGCAGATAGCCCTTGGAGAGGGGAGGTCGCTCGTAGGGGTGGTCCCGTTCGTCGCAGATCAGTATCACCCGCCCGGTGAAGCCTTCCGCTCGGAGCGTCTCGGCCGCTTTCGCACCGGCGAGCCCTCCCCCGACGATGACGAATGTCTGATCCGCGTCGACCACTTGATGCCTCCTCGTAAGGATGTCGCCACATGCGAGCGTCCCGCACGGAACGTGGTGCGGGAAGGGGGAGTGGCCCGATCAGGCCACGCCGGGTCATGTCCGGTTCACCTCGGGGTCATCCGGCTCCCGTCAGCCGTGCGTGCAGGGAGCGCGCCGAGGCGTCCGTGAGCGAGGCGATCTGGTCGACGAGGACGCGCTTGCGGGCGCGGTCGTCGGCCGCCTGCTCGAACAGTGCCCGGAACTGGGGATCGAGCCCGTCGGGCGCGCGGGCGGTGAGGGCGTCGGCCAGCTCGGCCACGACGACACGCTGGTCGGCGCGGAGGCGCTCCTGCTCGGCGCGCTGCATCACATACCGGTCGGCGACCGCTTTGAGGACCGCGCACTCCATGCGGGTGCTTCTCGGTACGACGAGTTCGGCGGCGTACCGGGTCAGCCGCCCGCTGCCGTACGCCGCCCGGGTGGCGCCCTCCGCGGCCAGGCAGAAGCGGCCGATGAGCTGGCTGGTGGCGTCCTTCAGCCGGGCCTGGGCGACGGCCGAGCCGTCGTACCCGTGCGGCCACCACTCGTGGCCGAGGAGCCGGTCGAGGGCCTCGGCGAGTTCGTCGGGGTCGGTGTCCGCGGGGACGTACCGCCCGACGGCGACGGCGAAGACCTCCCGGCGTTCGGACTCGACACGCAGTCGGCCGGGGTCGATGTGGCCGGCGTGCAGGCCGTCCTCCACGTCGTGCACCGAGTACGCCACGTCGTCGGACCAGTCCATGACCTGGGCCTCGAAGCAGGTGCGGTGGCCGGGGGCGCCCTTGCGGACCCAGTCGAAGACGGGGCGGTCGTCCTCGTAGACCCCGAATTTCGGGGACGCGGGGTCGGTGGGGTGGGCACCGCGCGGCCAGGGGTACTTGGTGGCGGCGTCGAGGACGGCGCGCGTCAGGTTCAGACCCACGCTGACGGGTTCGCCCGTCCGCCCGGACCGGACGAAACGCTTGGGTTCGATACGGGTGAGCAGGCGCAGCGACTGGGCGTTGCCCTCGAAGCCGCCGCAGTCCCGCGCGAACTCGTTCAGCGCCTGCTCGCCGTTGTGCCCGAAGGGCGGGTGGCCGAGGTCGTGGGAGAGGCACGCGGCCTCGACGAGGTCGGGGTCGCAGCCGAGCGCGGCGCCCAGTTCACGGCCGACCTGGGCACACTCCAGGGAGTGCGTGAGCCGGGTGCGGGGGCTGGCGTCCCATGCCTCGACGGGGGTCCCCCGAGTTCGAGCGGAGCCGGGAACTCCGGGGAGGGCGCCGGGGGTGACGACCTGGGTCTTGCCCGCCAGACGGCGCAGGGCGGCCGAGTGCAGCACCCGCGCCCGGTCGCGCTGGAAGGCGGTGCGGCCCGGACGTTTGTCGGGTTCGAGCGCCCAGCGCTCGACGTCCGACGCGTCGTACGCCGAGGGGCCCGCCACGCCGCTTTCGCACCGCGCGGGGGCCTCGTGTGCCTGTGGTGCGGTCCCTTCCATGACCCGACAGTAAACGCAGCGGATGACATTCGGGACGTCGGCGTCCGCTTCCGGGCGGTCCGTTTCGCGCCGTGCCGCCGCCCGCTCAGGCCGAGGCGAGGGCCCGCTCGGCGACCGGCTCCCCGGCCGTCACGGCCTGGTCGTAGCGCTGCAGCACGAGGCGGGCCACGGCCGGATGAGCACCGAGCGGGGCCGCGGCGATCCAGGGGGCGGCCGCCGTGCACTCGGCGGCGAAACGGCCGGGTGCGGTGAAGTACGACGCGAGGGCGACCCGGTGGCGGCCGCGGGCGGTGAGCGCGCGCACCGCGTCCGCCACTGTGGGCGCGGCGGCGGAGGCGTAGGCGGGGAGGACGGGGACGCCGAGGCGTTCGGCCAGCAGCCGGGCGGTGCGGCGGGTGTCGAGGGCGGAGTCGGGGTCGCGGGAGCCGGCCGCGGCGAGCACGACCGCGTCGGCGCGGTGCCGGACGTCGCCCGGCCGGATCCGCCAGCCGGCCTCGACGAGGCGGTCGTGCAGGGTCTCCACGAGCAGCGGGTGCGGGCCGAGCGGGGCGGCCACGATCGTGTCCGCCCGCGCCGCCGCCGCGGCTTCGGGGATGTCGCGCTTGACGTGGTGGCCGCGGCCGAGGAGCAGCGGCACGAGGACGGCGCGGTCCTCGCCCAGGGACGCCAGGGTGCCGGGCAGCAGGGGATCGTTCAGCTCGATGTGGCCGAGGTGCAGGGGCAGGTGCGGGCGCAGGTCACGGACGCGTTCCATGAGGGCGTGCACGGTGGCCAGGGCGCGCGGGTCGCGGCTGCCGTGGGCGACGAGGACCAGTGCGGGCGGGGCCGGGCGCCGGGCGCCGTTGCGGGAGACGAGGCTGAGCTGCCTGCCGAGCTGGCTGGTGATCCGGTTCATGAGTTGCGCCGTAGTGTCGAGGTGGGCGCCGCCGGGGTACTGGCGGCCGGGGCCGGGGTGGGACTCGTCGCGAGGAGGGTTCGACGCCGTCATGGACCGATCCTGACGGCGCGAGATTGCCGGGCCGTTGCGCGGCCGTGACGTGTGTTTTCCGGGGTTTCACGGGGAGGTGGCGGGAGGTGTGAGGGGGGCGCGGGGGCCGTTTCGCGCGCCCGCCGCTTCCGTGCGAACCGGATCACCGCCCGCTGCGTCCCCCCTGACGACACCGGCGGCACCACCGCCGCGGCCACCGAAGCCACCGACCTGGGAGGGCGTGTCCCGATGGGCCTGCCGCGCCTGAGGATCCGCCGACCGAGACTGCCGCGCACGCGTGCCGGGCGGCGCAGGGCCGTGCAGGGGCTGATGCTGCTGTGCGTGCTGGCGCTGCTGCCGGCCACGTGGTTGTTCCTGACCACCGGCGACCGGCTGCGCACGACGGCGGACGTGCCGCGCACGCAGGTCGCCGTGGTCTTCGGCGCCGGCCTGTGGGACGGCGAGCCCTCGCCGTACCTCGCCCACCGGCTGGACGCGGCGGCACGGCTGTACCGGGCGGGCCGCATCGAGGTCGTCCTGGTCACCGGCGACAACAGCCGCAGGGACTACGACGAGCCGGACGCGATGCGCGCCTACCTGAGGAGGCACGGCGTGCCGGACGGACGGATCGTGAGCGACTACGCGGGCTTCGACACCTGGGACTCCTGCGTCCGCGCGAAGAAGATCTTCGGCGTGGACCGGGCCGTCCTGATCAGCCAGGGCTTCCACATCCGCCGCGCGGTCGCCCTGTGCCAGGCCGCGGGCGTGACCTCGTACGGTGTGGGGGTCGACGACAAGCACGACGTCACCTGGTACTACGGCGGCACCCGGGAGGTGTTCGCCGCGGGCAAGGCGGCCCTGGACGCCCTGTTCCACCCGGACCCGACCTTCCTCGGTCCGAAGGAGCAGGGCGTCACGAAGGCGCTCGCGGCGGCGCGGGGCTGAGGGTGGAGATCACGGATCCGACGCCCGCCGAGCGACGCGTCCTGGCGGCGTTCCCGCTCGGCGAGGGCGTCGACTTCCTCGACGGCGCCGACGACGACCCGTCGGCGGGCGCCGCCTGGGGCCCCGAGCGGACCGTGCGCGCCGAGGTGCTGCGGACCCTGCTGCTGGACGGGCCGGTGCGGGAGGGGCGGATCGCCGGGCTGAAGGTGACCGGGGCCCGCATCACGGGACAGCTGGACCTCAGGTACGGGACGGTCGCGCATCCCGTCCGGCTGCGGTCCTGCCACTTCGAGCAGGCACCGGAACTGTACGGGGCGCAGGTCCGCACCCTGGTCCTCAACGGCTCGGTGCTGCCCGGGCTGATGGCGGGGGCGCTGCGCACCGAAGGTTCCATAGGGATCGTCGGTTGCCGTGTCGCCGGTTCGGTGGGGCTTCAGGGCGCGAAGATCTCCGGCGCGTTCTTCGCCGACGGAGCGCGGCTCGGCGTTCCCGGCGGGACCACCGGGGAGCCCGTTCTCAAGCTCAACCACGCGGAGGTGGCCACCGACGTGTGGGCCGCCGGGCTCGTCGCCCACGGCAAGGTCCTGATGAACGGGGCCACGGTCGGCGGGCAGGTCAACCTGAACGACGCGGAGCTGTACGCCCACGGCGCCACCGCCCTGCACGCCGAGACCCTGGTGGTGGGCACCGACCTGCACGCCATGCGGTTGCGCGCGCATGGCCGGGTCAACCTCAGCGGCGCCCGCGTTCCCCGCCAGCTCGAGTTCGCCCACGCCCGTCTGTCCAACCCGGGCGGCCAGGCCCTGCGTGTCAGCAGCTGCGTCATCGGCGAGCTGTGGCTGCGCGACGCCGCGCCCGTCGAGGGCGTCGTCAACATGCGCCGCGCCCAGATGGACCTGCTGCACGTGCCGCCCGAGGTGTGGCCCGAGCGCGTCAGCCTCGACGGGCTCGGCTACCGCGCCCTGACCCCGCATCTGCCCGCCGAGCAGCGGCTGCCGCTGCTGGAGCGGGAGACGGAGGGCTACCTGCCGTACGCCTACGAGCAGTTGGCCGCGGCCTACCGCACCGCGGGCGACGACGCGGCGGCGCGCACCGTCCAGCTGGCCAAGCTGCGCCGGCACCGCCGCACCCTGCCGTGGTACGCCCGGCTGTGGGGCCATGTGCAGGACGCGGCGGTCGGCTACGGCTTCCGCCCGATGCGGGCCGCCGGTTGGCTGCTGGCGCTGCTGTGCACCGGCACCCTCGCCTTCACCCTGCACCATCCTCCGGCGCTCAAGCCCGGCGAGGCGCCCGACTTCAACCCGCCCTTCTACACGCTCGACCTGCTGCTGCCGATCATCGACTTCGGCCAGGAGGGGGCGTTCGCGCCACGCGGCTGGTACCAGTGGCTGTCGTATCTGCTGATCGCCACCGGCTGGGTGCTGGCAACGACGATCGCGGCGGGTATCACACGCTCGCTGAACCGGCAGTAGACGGGCACCCGGCGGCCTCACGGTGGCCGCCGGCCGGCGGGGAGGTCACCGTCCCGGCCGTGTAACAGGGACCGGTCACGGCACGTAACACGGACGAATCACGCTGATCTGCATGAAGACCGCCTCGACGCCCGCCCACTGCCCGTACTGCGCCCTGCAGTGCGGGATGAACCTGTCGCCCTCGCCGGAGGGGGGCGTCGAGGTGACCGAACGCGCGGACTTCCCGGTCAACCGGGGGGCGCTGTGCGGCAAGGGCCGCACAGCGCCGGAGCTGCTGTCGTCACGGGTGCGGCTGACCTCGCCGTTGGTGCGCTCGGACGGCGTGCTCAGGCCGGCGGGCTGGGACGAGGCCCTGGACCGCGTCGCCGAGGGGCTCTCCCGCACGCGCGCCGGGTACGGTCCCGACGCCGTGGGGGTGTTCGGCGGGGGCGGCCTCACCAACGAGAAGGCGTACGCGCTGGGGAAGTTCGCCCGCGTGGTCCTGGGCACCTCGCAGATCGACTACAACGGGCGGTTCTGCATGTCGTCCGCGGCCGCCGCCGGGGTGAAGGCGTTCGGGCTCGACCGGGGGCTGCCGTTCCCGCTGGAGGACGTTCCGCGCACCGGGTGCGTGATCCTCGTCGGCTCCAACCTCGCCGAGACGATGCCGCCGGCGCTGCGGTACCTGACGGAACTCAGGGAGAACGGCGGCACGCTGATCGTCGTGGACCCGCGCCGCACCCGGACCGCCGAGCAGGCGGATCTGCATCTGGCGCCCCGGCCGGGCACGGACCTGGCGCTGGCGCTCGGCCTGCTACACCTGGTGGTCGCCGAGGGACGCGCCGACGAGACGTACATCCGGGAGCGCACCAGCGGCTGGGAGGAGGCACGCGCGGCGGCAATGGCGTACTGGCCCGAGTACGTGGAGCGGATCACAGGGGTGTCCGTTCCGCAACTGCGGGAGACGGTACGGCTGTTCTGCGAGCCGGAGACCGCGATGGTGCTGACCGCCCGCGGGCCCGAGCAGCAGTCCAAGGGCACGGACACGGTGGGCGCGTGGATCAACCTGTGCCTGGCCACCGGGCGTGCGGGCCGCCCGCTGTCCGGCTACGGCTGCCTCACCGGCCAGGGCAACGGACAGGGCGGCCGCGAGCACGGCCAGAAGGCCGACCAGCTGCCCGGCTACCGCAGGCTGACCGACCCCGCGGCACGGCGGCACGTGGCCCAGGTGTGGGAGGTCGACCCGGACACGCTGCCGGGGCCGGGCAGGAGCGCGTACGAACTCCTCGACGCGCTGGGCGGGGACATCCGCTCGCTGCTGCTGATGGGCTCGAACCCGGTGGTGTCGGCCCCGCGCGCCGCCCATGTCGAGCAGCGGCTGCGCGCGCTGGACTTCCTGGCGGTGTGCGACGTGGTCCTCTCCGAGACGGCGGCGCTGGCCGACGTCGTCCTTCCGGTCACGCAGTGGGCGGAGGAGACCGGCACGACGACCAGCCTGGAGGGCCGGGTCCTGCTGCGCCGCCGGGCGATCACCCCTCCGCCAGGAGTCCGCGGCGACCTGGAGGTCCTGCACGGACTGGCCGCGCGCCTGGGCGTGGAGAAGGGTTTCCCCACGGACCCGGGAGAGGTCTTCGACGAGCTCCGCCGCGCCAGCGCCGGGGGCCCGGCGGACTACTCGGGCATCACCTACCGGCGGCTGGCGGAGGAGAACGGGGTGTTCTGGCCGTGCCCGGAGGCGGCGGACGGCGACGCCACAGCCCCCTCCTGGCCCGCGCACCGCGAACCGCTGCACGGGGACGGGGACGGGACCGTGGCGGACGGGGCCCGGGACGGGGTGTCGGGCGGGTCCGCGCCCGCAGGCGGCACCGCTGCCGACATGCCCGTGGGCACCGCGGTCCCCGACGGCGAAGGCGTGGCCTTCGGCCTCTTGCCCGACGACCCGTCGGGCGACGCCGGACAGACCGCCGCCAGACCGCCCGCCGCCCGGCCGGTCCATCCGGGGACCCCTCGCCTCTTCCTGGACAGGTTCGCCACCGAGGACGGGCGGGCGCGGTTCGCCGCCGTGTCGTACCGGAACGCCGCCGAGGAGCCCGACGACGCGTACCCGGTGCTGCTGACCACCGGGCGGGTCGTCGCCCAGTACCAGTCCGGTGCCCAGACGCGCCGGGTCGAGGAGCTCAACGCCGCCGCTCCGGGGCCGTACGTCGAGATGCACCCGCGGCTGGCCGAGCGGCTCGGCGCCGCGGACGGGGACGCGGTCGCCGTGGTGTCGCGGCGCGGCCGGGCCGTCGCGCCCGCGCGGATCAGCCGCGGCATCCGGCCGGACACCGTCTTCATGCCGTTCCACTGGCCGGGTGAGGGCCGCGCCAACACCGTCACCAACCCGGCCCTCGATCCCACCTCCCGCATGCCTGAGTTCAAGGTGTGCGCGGTGCGGCTGGAGCGCGTCGGGCAGGAGACGGCGCCCGGGCGGAAACGGCGGCCGTGAGCACGGGCGCGGGTTCCTCCCTCCGCCGGGGGCCTACGGGACGGCGGTCCGCGAGGCGCTCGCCGCGCTGTCCGGCGGCTGTGCGTACGGCGTCGTGGCGCCGGGCGGAGGGCCCGGCGACGGCGACTCGGGCAGCCTCTTCGACGGCGCCGCGCCGGACGGCGGCGGCGGGGCCTCGCCGCCCGTTCCGGTGCCCGCCCCGATGCTCTCCCGGGTCGGGTCGATCCCGACCGTCAGCGTGGCGACGAGCCCTCGGGCGATATCGCCGGTGACGTCCATGAGCCCGTCCCGCGCGCCGCCCCCGTGGTACTCCCCGTCCTCGGCGAGAAGGGTGCGCTTCCCGGTGTGCCCGGTGTACGGGTCGGTCGCGTACACGGCGTCGGCGTACCGGTCGGCGACGTAGAGCCGGCCGGTCCAGTTGAGCCGGCCGCCCTCGTAGGTGCGGCCGCTCCTGCCGCCGCCGGTGCGCACCTTCACGTGGATGCCTGGGGCGTGGGAGCCGTGCCAGCCGGGGAAGACCGTCGTGAACTCGGCGACGCCGTCGGCGCCGGTCGTCTGGTAGCCGCGCAGAAAGGTGCGGGGGTCGGCGCCGCCGGTGTCGCTGTCCGCAAAGGGCGCCTTGCCCCCGGGGGGCAGGGAGGTGTAGCCGGAGTAGTACCCCCAGGCGTCGCAGTGCCAGATCTCGACGGCCGCGTCCGCGAGAAGGGCACAGGCGTGGGGCTGGTCGCGCACGGTCAGACGCACCGTGAGCGGCACCCCCCTCTTGCCCTCGGTGATGTCTTTGCGGAAAAGCGCGCCTTCCAGGTAGTACGGCCCCTCCGAGACGCTCGGGTTGAGCACGCACAGCTCGGCGCCGCGGGCCGCGTCCGGGGCCTCGCCGGCGTCCGGTCCGTGGGTGCCGCGGCCCGGGAAGGAGCAGGAGCCGACGCCGAGTCCCAGAACGGCTCCCGCCGCGGCGCCCCCCAGGGCGAGCACGCGCCGCCGGGTGATGTCGCTGTCCGTCATGGGCGGGACCCTAGACGAGTCATTCCGATGTGATCAGTGGTCGTAGGCGATCAGGGATCGTATGA
>NZ_JBHUDX010000066.1:0-61588 GCF_042678285.1 Streptomyces caeni | reverse complement strand
TTCGGCGAGCGGTCCGGGGAAACGGACCGGGAGCAATCCCGGCACCGCGCCCCGGGCCGACTCAACAAGCGGATGCGGCGGAGCCCGGCCCGGCGGAGCAGGGTGTTGAAGTGCCGGGTGAGGGTGGCTCCCTCGATCGGGGCTCCGTCGGGTCGGGTGAAAACGTAGCCGCTGTCCTTCCAGCCCGCGCCCGCCGCTTCGCGTTCCTGACCCTGGCGGTTGCGGTGCTGTTCGAGAGAGCGCAGGCATGGCGTTGGCAGGGCGATGCGCCGTTCGGAGCTCTGGGTCTTGGTCGGGAGGGCGGTCAGGCCGGCGGTGTTGGTGCGCTGGAGAGTGCGGCGAATGCTGGCGGTGCCACCGGTGAGATCGAGGTCTTCCCAGCGCAGGCCGAGGAGTTCGCCCTTGCGGAGCCCGGTGTGCAGAGCGAGTTCGAGCAGCGGCTGCAACCGGTGACCGCTGGCGGCAGCCAGAAACTCGCGCGCATCCTCGGCGGTGAGGGGTTCGAAGCGGCGGGGCCGGGGTGTGCCGGTGCGGACGTTGCGGGCGACGTTGCGCGGGACCTCCTCCTCGCGTACCGCGTGCTCCAGGGCGGACTTGAGTACGGAGTGCACGTAGGCCAGGGTCAGTGGCGAGAGCCGCCTGGAGCAGCACTTCCCCGCGGCGCAGCAGACGGGTTGGTCGCGGGCAGTGTCGAGGCCGCGGGTGCAGCACTGGCAGGTGGTGCGGAGCTGGTTGAGCCAGGTGCGGACGTCCTTGGCGGTGAGCTTGGCGAGCTTCTTTCGTCCGAGGCCGGGGATGAGGTAGAGCCGGGCGACGGCGGTGTAGCGGGTGTGGGTGTTCTCGCGGAGGTGGTGGACGGCGACGTTCTCCAGCCAGTACGTCAGAAAGGCCGCGAGGCTGCCCTGGGTGGTGACGGCGGGGAGGCCGCGGTTGCTGGCGGCGATCTTTTCGGTCAGTTTGGCCAGTGCCTCCGTGCGCGAGTTGCCGTAGACGCGGACGCGGCGACGGGTGTTGTCGGGGGCGAGGACGTATCCGGCGGCTTCCCAGCGGCGGTCTTTTCGCTGGTAGACGGTTCCGTCGCCGTTGGCGCGGGTGCGGCGGGAGGCAGGGGTGTCGTGGGGTGCGGTCGTCATGCGGCGTCCTGTTCGAGGCGGGTGTGGATGAAGTCGGTGAGGGCGTGTGCGGGGATGCGGCGGGCTCGGCCGAGGGTGAGGGAGGGGAGTTGGCGGGTGCGGATGAGGTCGTAGACGGCGGTGCGGCCTAGTTGGAGGCGTTCCATGACCTGGCGGACGGTGAGGAGTCCTCCGGCGGGGAGCGAAGCTCCCAGCGCCCCATCATCGGCCGGCCCCTCCCCGCCCGGCCCCGGCACATGCACTCGGCCATTCGCTGCGGCCAGCTCCCGGCGCGGCCCACGGACGCGCGCTGCTGGCCGGCTCCGGCCTCGTTGCGTCACTGCCGTATCCGACGATCTCGACCATCGGCCAGGGGTTCCCGGAACTCCCGGCTCGATGGGCCTGACATCCGGCCAGTCCTTCCTCCGCCCCGCTGGGTCCGCCCAGCGGGGCGGAGCCCTGAAGGTTGACCCTTCCGGGCATCCCCGGCTGCACGCCCGGGAGGACTGAGACCGCTGAGCCATTCACGGGCGGGGCCCCACCGGAAGGTGATCCGGTGGGGCCCCGCCGTGTGTCCGGCGGCGGCGCGCGCCGTCCGTCACCGCCCTCCCCTCCCGCTGGGGAGGGCCGGCGCGGACGAGGGACAGAGGGCCGATTGCAGTGCCCTACCGAGCAACGTTGCTGCTGAGATTTGTAGAGAAGCGCGGCTCGGGCCCTTGGAGGATGACTGACCTCGGGGGCTGCACGGCCTCGCCGGATAGTCATCGAGCCGGGCCCAGCGGTACGACCGGTCCCCACGGCTCGTGTCGTCAGGGGGAGGTATGCACGTCGTCCGGGTCGGCGACGACATCCATGCTCTCGCAGGCCGGTGAGGGCAGGCGCTGGCCCCGACTGATCGCGATCCGGCGGACGTCCGTCAGCGCTTCGGTCAATTGTACGGTCAGCAAGTGCAGTTCGCCCGCCGCCCACTGTCGTCCGTCCAGGACGCGATGTGCCTCCCGGAGGAGTTCACCGGCCAGAGTGAGCTGGGCCGACTCCATGTCGTCGGCGAGCCGGGACAGGTATCCGGTTCCCTCGCCCGCGAGATAGCACGGCTTGCCCTCCGGCCCGGTCCAGGGCAGCAGACGCAGCTGACCCGCAGGGCTCACCATGCCCGTCCCTCCGCTCCATTGACCAGCCGGGCATCGATGTCGATACCGTGCACGGCCAGCCGCACCACGCGTTGCCGTGGCCGTCGGCGCTGTTGTTCGAGGGGCTCGTGCGCGACCAGGTACGGGCGGGCCGGCCCGATCTCCTCACGTCGCAGTAGCGGAGAGGTCGATGAGCGGGAGGGACTCGCGGTTGACGCCTCCACGCGGAGGCCGGCGGATCGCTGACCGGGTCCGCGATGGCGGCCCGGTGCGGGCAACAGCAGCCGCAGGAGCGGCTCGAAGATGCGGACGATACAGTGCGGCACGTCGACGCTCCTTGTCAGCGTTGGCCACGCCCCCGGACCGTTCGCCCGGTCGCGGGGGTCCTGACGAGACGTCAGCCTGCTGCCCGGCAATGCACGGTAGTTGCACCGAAGGGTGCAACTCCTCCTGCCAGAAATCCGCTATATCCCAACCCACTCCGCGTACTGTGCCAGCGAGCCGCTACGCGCCCGCTCCTGCCGTTTCAGGGCCAGCACGGTCTCCCGTACAGTCGGGTGATAGCGGGTCTGCTGCGGAGCGATGCGCCGAGCCTGATGCAGGCAGTCCAACGCCTGCTCCGTGTGGCCTGCCCAGGCGTGAGCCCGGCCGAGGTCCATCCAGTGGTGCCCGGCCCGGGAGCGTGTCCAGCCGCGCGGGATGCGTACGCTGTCGGCGAGTTCGATCGCACGCCCGAAGTCGTCGGCGTCCGCAGCGATGGCCACGGCATGCACACCGACATTGGTCGGTCCCCAGGTGACGCCGAAGTCGGGCAGTTCACCCGTGGTCTGTGCGAGCGCACGGGCCTCGGCCAGGCGGGAGTCCGCGTGGTCCCGGTCCTTCATACGGCCCGCGATCGTCGCGGCGCGCAACTGTAGCATCCCTCGCATCGCCGCAATGCCCGCCGGGCGGCGTGACTCCTGGCCATCGAGGTCCCGCAGCGCCCGGTCGACCACCCGCAGACCCACGTCATACCGACCCGACGCCATCGTGGTTTGCGCACGCAGGACGGCATGCATAGCGGCCAGCCCCGGCTCGTCGGCGCGCGGTGCGGTCCACGCCAGCCGGTCCAGCGCAACGGTCGCCAGATCGAGGAAGCCGAGCTTCCACGTCACGGTGAACACACAGCGGAATGTCTCCGCCAGACATTCGTAGGCCAGCCGCTGCTCTTCCCCGGTACTGGTGTGTACCGCCTGCACCGACTCGTCGATCAGCACAGGCAGGTCGCGCACCATATCCGTGTACTGCGCCTGACGGCGTTGCTCCAGAGCCCGCTGGACATCGGTCCAGATCAACGCGGCCGGGCGCGGAACCGTCTCCCAGTCCAGAGCGATGTCCCAGTTCTCCAGCCCCTCACGGATCGGCTGGATCAGCGCGTCCATCCGGTCACGGCGCAGTTCCTCGGCGTACGGCTGCCCCAGCAGATCAGAGGTGGAGACCTTCAGCGCGCGGGCGCAGGCAGCGACAAGGGCCGGGGAAGCGGGCTTCTGCCCGCACTCGACCTTCGACAACAACGATTTCGACACGTGGGCCCGCATCCCCAGCCCCTGCTGTGTCAGACCGCGCTGCTTCCGGATACGGGCGATCCGAGCGCCGGTGTGCTCCTCGATGCTCTGCGGCACGGCGAACTCCGTTCTGCGGCAACACTCAGAAAGTACCCCGGACCACACCACCCGCGACCATCCGGACAGTGGTGATCACCCCTGGGCGCGCCACCCCTTGCACACAGGCAGCCGGGTACTCCCTGGCCGGCGACCATCAGGGCAGCACGTTCGCGGAGGTGGGTCTCAAGGAGACCATGCCGGTGCGGATGCGCAAGCAGGATCCGTTCGGCAACCAGCGCGGTGCGGACACGGCCGGGGAGAACGTCCAGAGCCACGGGGGTTTCCTGGGTGCGACGCGGGACGACGCGTCCGGCTGTGTGCCGCTGGGTGCGCGGTTGTACGACCCGGTGGTGGGCAGGTTCCTGTCCGCGGACCCGGTGCTGGACCTGAACGACGTGCTGCAGTCCAACGGCTACACCTACGCCCACAACAACCCGGTGACGATGTCCGACCCGTCGGGTCTGTCCATCGCGCTGACCGCGTCGGAGCGGGCGGCGGCGCTGGCGGGCGCGGGTCTGTCGGCGGCGCAGATGGCACAGGAGCAGGCCGATATGGGCAAGTCGCTGACGCGTTTCGCCCGCACGGCACGAGCCCGGAGGGCCGCCGCCCCCGAGCGGCTGCGGCCCTTCACCCCGTACGGCTCGTACGGCTCGTATGGGTGGTGCGGCTTGTGCGGCTTGTGCCGTGCGCGGTTCGCGTACCGCGGGACGCGGCTCAGAGCACCCGCACGGCGCCCGTCGCCGGGTACCCGGAGAGGTTCTGGATGACGACGCCCTTGGAGGGGTTCGCCGCGTCCAGGTACTGACCGTTGCCGATGTAGACGCCGACGTGGTACGCGGAGCCCTTGGCGCCCCAGTAGAGGATGTCCCCGACCTGCAGGCTGGAGAGCGAGACATCGGTGCCGACCGTCGACTGGTCCTGCGAGACGCGCGGCAGGTCGACGCCGACCTGCTTGAACGCGGCCTGGACGAGGCCGGAGCAGTCCCAGGCGTTGGGGCCGGTGCCGCCCATGACGTAGGCGTCGCCCACCTGTGCCTTGAGGAAGGAGATCACCGTCCCGACGCTGCCGCTCGGCGCGGACGCGGTCGTCGCGGAGAGCACGGTCCGCGCGGAGTCGCGCGTGGCGCGCTCGGCGGCGGCCTTGCGGGCCTCCTCGGCCTTCTTCCTCGCCTCCGCCTTCTTCTGCGCCACGGCGAGGTCCGCCTTGGCCTGCTTCGCGGCCTTCGCCGCGGCCGCGTCACGCTCGGCCCGCAGCAGGTAGTCGGCCGCGGCCTGCTGGGTGGCCTCCGCGGACTGCGCGACCTGCGTGGCCATGTCGGCCGTGAGCGTGGGCAGTTCGAGGGTCTGCGTCACCGGCTCGGCGGCGCTCGCCGATGCGGCCGCGCCGACCGAGGCCATGCTGAGGACGCCACCGGCGACTCCGGCCCGCATCGCGAGGTTCGACGCGCTGCGGTTCCGGGGCTTCCGGTGGCTGCGTATGTGAGCGGTGTGGGACATGGGTACAAGCGGTATCAGGGGCTCCTCCATACCTTCAAGGAACGTGTGCTGTGCCACAGTTGTTCAATCGAGACCCTGAATCCCGGGCGTGTCGTTCTTTATTGACGCCGTAACGGGCATTGCGGACACTGATGATCAAGCCTGTGATCACGGTCTTTCATCGTTACGTCCGGATTGCTCTGTACATATCACCGGTGGGAACGCGTGGCCAAGCTCGCTTTGTGGGCGCCTTCATGGGTGTGGTGCAGGTCACGGAACGGTCACCGTGGCGGCGGCGTCCCCGCGGGGGTGCGGTACGCGGGTGCGTGACCGCTGGCGCGCGATGTGCGGTACGCGGGTGTGTGACCGCCGGCGCGCGATGTGCGGTTGCAGACCGTTCATGGCCGATGACGTGATGTGTGCGATGGGTGGCCGGCGGTGAACCGTTCGCCCCTGTGTGCAGGCGCCTCCACTCGTGAATGCATGCACACGTCCACTCCCGCGACGCTCCCCCTCTCCTATGTGAACGCGCTCCCCCTATCAGGGGATCCGGTCCGGTGCGAATTTGCCTACAGTGGTCGTTGCCTGGTAGTGCGGGGCGGCCCTGACCAGCGGTGATGAGTGAAAATGTCACCTCCTGGTGACCGCTCGGCCGCTTCGCGTATGAAGGTCATCGCTCATCCGACTTCATGATCGTTCGACGGGTGGTAGAGATCACAAAGCACAAGGGCACCCTCGTGTCGCAGATCACACACCCCCGGGCATAGGATGCACGGCAGTTGGGCTTGTGACCTGCTTCACATGTGCACGATCTTCGCTGGGGTGAGTGGGGTTCGCGGTACAGACGGGGTGGGTGTGAGCCCAGTGCAACCGCCAGCAGTCAGTGCCGACTGAGAGGAGCGAGGAGCGGTGAACGCGTATGCGCCCATCCTCGTACTGGGAGCCCTCGGGGCAGGATTTGCGATCTTCTCCGTGGTCATGGCCACGCTGATCGGTCCGAAGCGGTACAACCGGGCCAAGCTCGAAGCATACGAGTGTGGTATCGAGCCGACCCCGACACCGGCCGGTGGCGGGCGCTTCCCCATCAAGTACTACCTGACGGCGATGCTCTTCATCGTCTTCGACATCGAGATCGTCTTCCTGTACCCGTGGGCCGTCACCTTCGACGCCCTGGGGATTTTCGGGCTCGTGGAGATGCTGCTCTTCGTGCTCACCGTCTTCGTCGCGTACGCGTACGTATGGCGGCGCGGCGGCCTGGAATGGGACTGAGGGGCTGAAGCCATGGGACTCGAGGAAAAGCTGCCGAGCGGCTTCCTTCTGACCACTGTCGAGCAGGCCGCGGGATGGGTGCGCAAGGCGTCCGTCTTTCCCGCCACCTTCGGACTGGCCTGCTGTGCTATCGAGATGATGACCACCGGCGCCGGCCGCTACGACCTGGCGCGCTTCGGCATGGAGGTCTTCCGCGGATCGCCCCGCCAGGCGGACCTGATGATCGTCGCGGGCCGGGTCAGCCAGAAGATGGCGCCGGTCCTGAGGCAGGTCTACGACCAGATGCCGAACCCCAAGTGGGTGATTTCCATGGGGGTGTGCGCCTCCTCGGGCGGCATGTTCAACAACTACGCGATCGTCCAGGGCGTCGACCATGTCGTGCCCGTGGACATCTATCTGCCCGGCTGTCCGCCGAGGCCCGAGATGCTGATGGACGCGATTCTCAAACTGCACCAGAAGATCCAGAGCTCCAAGCTCGGCGTCAACGCCGAGGAGGCGGCCCGCGAGGCGGAGGAAGCGGCGCTCAAGGCCCTCCCGACGATCGAGATGAAGGGGCTGCTGCGATGAGTGACGCGAAGAGCGACGGCGCGAACACGCCGCGCGACGGCGCGAACGGCGCCGGCGCCAACGGCAACGGCGTCAATCCCGAGAAGGACCTCGGCGCCGCCAACCTCCCCGGCATGCGCGGGGACCGCGGCGAGGAGATCCGCGTCCAGCGCGGCATGTTCGGCGCCAACAACGGCGGCGACACATCCGGCTACGGCGGTCTGGTGCGCTCCATCCGGCTCCCGGGCGCGGCCGGCCGCCCCTACGGCGGCTGGTTCGACGAGGTCGCCGACGAACTGGAGGGCGCCCTGGAGGAGCAGGGCCTCCTCCCCGGGAACGTCATCGAGAAGACGGTGGTCGACCGCGACGAGCTGACCTTCCACATCGAGCGCGAGTACCTCGTCGCCGTCGCCCGGACGCTCCGCGACGACCCGGCGCTCCGCTTCGAACTGTGCACGGGCGTCAGCGGAGTGCACTACCCCGGCGACAAGGGCCGCGAGCTGCACGCCGTCTACCACCTGCGCTCGATCACCCACAACCGGCTGATCCGCCTGGAGGTCAGCGCCCCCGACGCCGACCCGCACATCCCGTCGCTCGTCCCGGTGTACCCGACGAACGACTGGCACGAGCGCGAGACGTACGACTTCTTCGGCCTGATCTTCGACGGCCACCCGGCGCTGACGCGGATCATGATGCCCGACGACTGGCTGGGCCATCCGCAGCGCAAGGACTACCCCCTCGGCGGCATCCCCGTCGAGTACAAGGGCGCCCAGATCCCGGCTCCGGACCAGCGGAGGTCGTACTCATGAACACCCAGACTCCGTCCTCCGCCTCCCCGCGCGAGACCACCGAGGGCACCGTCTACACGGTCACCGGCGGCGACTGGGACGAGGTCGTCCAGTCCGCGGCCCGCGCCGACGACGAGCGCCTCGTCGTCAACATGGGGCCGCAGCACCCGTCCACGCACGGAGTGCTCAGGCTGATCCTGGAGATCGAGGGCGAGACGGTCACCGAGGCCCGCTGCGGCATCGGCTACCTCCACACCGGCATCGAGAAGAACCTCGAGTTCCGCACGTGGACGCAGGGCACCACGTTCGTGACGCGCATGGACTACCTGACGCCGTTCTTCAACGAGGCGGGCTACTGCCTCGCCGTCGAGAAGCTCCTCGGCATCGAGGACCAGGTCCCCGACCGCGCCTCGGTCATCCGCGTGCTCCTGATGGAGCTGAACCGGTTGTCCTCCCACCTGGTGTGCATCGCCACCGGAGGCATGGAGCTCGGCGCCACCACGATCATGATCTACGGCTTCCGCGACCGGGAGATGATCCTCGACATCTACGAGCTGATCACCGGCTTGCGGATGAACCACGCCTTCATCCGCCCCGGGGGACTCGCCCAGGACCTGCCGCCGGGCGCGGTGGACCAGATCCGCGAGTTCGTGAAGAAGATGAAGAAGAACCTCCCGGAGTACGACAAGCTCGCCACCGGGAACCCCGTCTTCAAGGCCCGCATGCAGGACATCGGCTACCTCGACCTGTCCGGCTGCATGGCCCTCGGCGCCACCGGCCCGATCCTGCGCGCGGCCGGCCTGCCGCACGACCTGCGCAAGGCGCAGCCCTACTGCGGCTACGAGACGTACGACTTCGACGTCCCGACCGCCGACACCTGCGACGCCTACGGCCGGTTCCTCATCCGTCTGGAGGAGATGCGCCAGTCGGTCAGGATCGTCGAGCAGTGCCTGGACCGGCTGGAGCCCGGCCCGGTCATGGTCGCCGACAAGAAGATCGCCTGGCCCGCCCAGCTCGCCCTGGGACCCGACGGGCTCGGCAACTCCCTCGACCACATCAAGCAGATCATGGGCACCTCCATGGAGTCCCTGATCCACCACTTCAAGCTGGTGACCGAGGGCTTCCGCGTCCCGCCGGGACAGGCGTACGCGGCCGTCGAGTCCCCCAAGGGCGAACTCGGCGTGCACGTCGTCTCCGACGGCGGCACCCGGCCCTACCGGGTCCACTTCCGGGACCCGTCCTTCACCAACCTGCAGGCCACGGCCGCGATGTGCGAGGGCGGCCAGGTCGCCGACGTCATCGTCGCCGTCGCGTCCATCGACCCCGTGATGGGAGGCGTCGACCGGTGACCACCAGTTCTTCGGATCACGGCGTCAGCCTGGGCATGCCCGAGCTGCCCGCGCCCGACTACCCGGACGGCGTTCGAGCCCGGCTCGAGCTGGACGCCCGCGAGATCATCGCCCGCTACCCGGACTCCCGGTCCGCCCTCCTGCCGATGCTGCACCTGGTGCAGTCGGAGGAGGGCCACGTCACGCGCACCGGAATGCAGTTCTGCGCGGACGTGCTGGAGCTGACCACGGCGGAGGTCGCCGCGGTCGCCACCTTTTACACCATGTACCGGCGGCGGCCCTCCGGCGACTACCAGGTCGGCGTCTGCACCAACACGCTGTGCGCCGTGATGGGCGGCGACGCGATCTACTCCGCCCTCCAGGAGCACCTCGGCGTCGGCAACGGCGAGACCACCGGCGACGGCAAGGTCACCCTGGAGCACATCGAGTGCAACGCGGCCTGCGACTACGCGCCGGTCGTGATGGTCAACTGGGAGTTCTTCGACAACCAGACCCCCGAGAGCGCCAAGCGCCTCGTGGACGACCTGCGGGCGGGACGGCAGGCCGATCCCACCCGCGGCGCCCCCTTGTGCACCTTCAAGGAGACGGCCCGGATCCTGGCCGGCTTCCCCGACGAACGGGAAGGGGCCGTCGACGCGACCGGTGGCGCGGGACCGGCCTCGCTGACCGGGCTGCGGCTGGCCAAGGGGGAGAAGCCCGCCGCGCGCGTGGTCCACCCGCGGGACGGCGGGCCGCACGACGAGCCGCGCAGTGGGACGGCGGCCAACGCGGACGTGCACCTCAGCTCGCACGACGCGCCGCAGGACACATCGGCCTCCGACCCGAGCCACCCGGCCGGGCCCGCAGCCGAGGAGGGGCAGTGATGACCGTGGCAGCCGAGAACGGGGGCACCGCCCGCCCGAGCGGATTCGAGGGCGGCGGGGAAACGAGCCCCGAGAAGCTGCTCGCACCCGTGCTGTCCGCCTTCTGGGACGAGGAGAAGTCCTGGACGCTGGACGTCTACCGCCGGCACGACGGCTACGAGGGGCTCCGCAAGGCGCTCGCCATGTCGCCGGACGAGGTGATCGCGTACGTCAAGGACTCCGGACTGCGCGGGCGCGGCGGCGCGGGATTCCCTACGGGACTGAAGTGGCAGTTCATTCCCCAGGGTGATGGCAAGCCTCACTATCTCGTTGTCAACGCCGACGAGTCGGAGCCCGGAACGTGCAAGGACATTCCGCTCCTCTTCGCGAACCCGCACAGCCTCATCGAGGGCATCGTCATCGCGTGCTACGCCATCAGGTCGTCGCACGCCTTCATCTATCTGCGTGGTGAAGTCGTCCCCGTGCTGCGGCGCCTGCACTCCGCCGTGCGCGAGGCGTACGAGGCGGGCTACCTCGGCAAGAACATCCTCGGCAGCGGACTCGATCTCGACCTCACCGTGCACGCGGGCGCGGGCGCGTACATCTGCGGCGAGGAGACCGCGCTGCTCGACTCGCTCGAAGGCCGCCGTGGCCAACCGCGGCTGCGTCCCCCCTTCCCCGCGGTCGCGGGCCTCTACGCGTGCCCGACTGTGGTGAACAACGTCGAGTCGATCGCGTCGGTTCCCGCGATCCTGCACCGGGGCAAGGAATGGTTCCGGTCGATGGGCAGCGAGAAGTCCCCCGGCTTCACGCTCTACTCGCTCAGCGGCCACGTCGCCAGCCCCGGCCAGTACGAGGCCCCGCTCGGCATCACACTCCGCCAGCTGCTCGACATGAGCGGCGGCATGCGGCCCGGCCACCGCCTGAAGTTCTGGACCCCGGGCGGCTCGTCGACGCCCATGTTCACCGACGAGCACCTCGACGTCCCGCTCGACTACGAGGGCGTGGGCGCCGCCGGCTCCATGCTCGGCACCAAGGCCCTGCAGTGCTTCGACGAGACGACCTGCGTGGTCCGCGCCGTCACCCGCTGGACCGAGTTCTACGCCCACGAGTCCTGCGGCAAGTGCACACCGTGCCGCGAAGGGACGTACTGGCTGGTGCAGCTGATGCGGGACCTCGAGGCCGGCAAGGGCACCATGGCCGACCTCGACAAGCTCGCCGACATCGCCGACAACATCAACGGCAAGGCGTTCTGCGCCCTCGGAGACGGCGCCGCCCAACCCATCTTCTCCTCCCTCAAGTACTTCCGCGCGGAGTACGAGGAGCACATCACCGGCCGGGGCTGCCCCTTCGACCCGGCCAAGTCCACGGCCTGGGCCGACCGCACGGAGGTGAACGCATGACCGTACAGCAATCCGACAGCGGCTCCGCCGCGGGCCAGCGCTCCTCCGGAAAGGGAGAGGCGGCCATCCCGCCGGAGGACCTCGTCACGCTGACCATCGACGGCATCGAGATCAGCGTGCCCAAGGGCACCCTGGTCATCCGTGCCTCCGAGCAGCTCGGCATCGAGGTCCCCCGCTTCTGCGACCACCCCCTCCTCGACCCGGTGGGCGCCTGCCGCCAGTGCATGGTCGAGGTCGAGGGCCAGCGCAAGCCCATGGCGTCCTGCACGATCACGTGTACGGACGGAATGGTGGTGAAGACCCAGCTCACCTCGCCCGTGGCCGAGAAGGCCCAGAAGGGGATGCTGGAGTTCCTGCTCATCAACCACCCGCTGGACTGCCCCGTCTGCGACAAGGGCGGCGAGTGCCCGCTGCAGAACCAGTCGATGTCGCACGGCGCCGCCGATTCCCGCTTCGAGGGCAAGAAGCGCACCTACGAGAAGCCGGTACCGATCTCCACCCAGGTGCTGCTCGACCGCGAGCGCTGCGTGCTGTGCGCCCGCTGCACCCGCTTCTCCAAGCAGATCGCCGGCGACCCGATGATCGAACTGCTCGAACGGGGCGCGCTCCAGCAGGTCGGCACCGGCGAGGGCGACCCCTTCGAGTCGTACTTCTCCGGGAACACCATCCAGATCTGCCCGGTCGGCGCGCTCACCTCCGCGGCCTACCGCTTCCGTGCCCGCCCCTTCGACCTCGTCTCTTCCCCGTCCGTGTGCGAGCACTGCTCCGGCGGTTGCGCGACCCGCACCGACCACCGGCGCGGCAAGGTCATGCGGCGCCTCGCGGCGAGCGACCCCGAGGTCAACGAGGAGTGGATCTGCGACAAGGGACGCTTCGCGTTCCGGTACGCGCAGATGAAGGACCGGCTCGACCGGCCGCTGGTGCGCAACGAGTCGGGTGAGCTGGAGCCCACGTCCTGGCCGGAGGCGCTCCGGGTGGCGGCGCAGGGCCTGCTCGCCACGCGGGGCCGGGCCGGTGTGCTGACGGGCGGCCGGCTCACCGTCGAGGACGCCTACGCCTACAGCAAGTTCGCGCGCGTGGCGCTCGACACCAACGACATCGACTTCCGCGCGCGTGTGCACAGCACCGAGGAGGCCGACTTCCTGGCCGCCCGGGTCGCCGGGCGGGGCCGCGACCTCGACGGCAGCGGCGTCACCTACACCTCCCTGGAGAAGGCGCCGGCCGTCCTGCTCGTCGGATTCGAGTCCGAGGAGGAGGCGCCCGGCGTCTTCCTGAGGCTGCGCAAGGCGTGGCGCAAGCGCAAGCAGCTGGTCTTCTCGCTGGCCACGCACGCCACCCGGGGCCTGGAGAAGGCGGGCGGGACGCTGCTGCCCGCCGCGCCCGGCACCGAGCCCGAGTGGCTGGACGCCCTGGCGGGCGAGGTCGGCCTGGAGGGGGACGGCGTCCGGGCCGCCGAGGCACTGCGCACCGAGGGCGCGGTGATCGTCGTCGGTGAGCGTCTCGCCGGCGTGCCGGGCGGGCTGACCGCCGCCGTGCGGGCCGCGGCCGCGACCGGTGCCGAACTGGTGTGGATCCCGCGCCGGGCCGGGGAGCGGGCCGCCGTCGAGGCCGGCGCGCTGCCCTCGCTGCTGCCGGGCGGACGTCCGGCCACCGACCCGAGGGCCCGGGAGGAGGTCGCCGCCGCCTGGGGCGTCGCGGTACTTCCGAGCGGCTACGGCCGCGACACGGGCCAGATCGTGAACGCCGCCGCGAGCGGCGAGCTGCAGGCCCTGGTGGTCGCCGGCGTCGAGGTGGCCGATCTGCCCGATCCGGCACGCGCGCGTGCGGCACTTGCCGCGGTGGACTTCCTGGTCTCGCTCGAACTGCGCCCCAGTGACGTCACCGAGCACGCGGACGTGGTGCTGCCGGTGGCGGCGGTGGCCGAGAAGGCCGGCACGTTCCTCAACTGGGAGGGCCGGGCGCGCTTCTTCGAGGCCGCGCTCAAGCCCGAGCAGATGACCCGTCGGCTGCCGCCCACCGACGCGCGGGTGCTCCAGATGCTCGCCGACGCCATGGACGTCCACCTGGGACTGCCCGATCTGCGCACCGTGCGCGCGGAGCTGGACCGGCTCGGCACATGGGACGGGTCCCGGGCGGCCGACCCGATGGGTACCGGCACCCAGCTGCCCCGCCCGGCCGCCGGGGAGGCAGTGCTCGCCGGCCACCGGCTGCTGCTCGACCGGGGCCGTCTGCAGGAGGGCGACGACGCGCTCGCCGGCACCCGGCACGCGGCACGCGCGCGTCTGTCGGCCGCCACCGCCGCCGAGGCCGGCGTCGAGGACGGTGCGGTGCTGGCCGTGAGCGGCCCCGCCGGAACCGTCGAACTGCCGCTGCAGGTCACCGAGATGCCGGACCGCGTGGTGTGGCTCCCGATGAACTCCACGGGCGGCGGCGTCATCTCCGACGCCGGAGCGCTGCCCGGCACCCTCGTCCGCATCGGCCCGGCGACGTCCACCGCCGAAGCCCCCAAGGAGGTGGAGGCATGAGCCCGTACCTCGCCGCTGAAGACCTCTCCATGTTCGGCCGCGACCCGTGGTGGCTGATCGCCATCAAGGCGGTCTTCTGCTTCGCCTTCCTGATGGTGACCGTGCTGGTCTCCATCGTGTGGGAGCGCAAGGTCGTCGCCTGGATGCAGCTGCGCATCGGCCCCAACCGGAACGGCCCCTGGGGCATGCTCCAGTCGCTCGCCGACGGCGTGAAGCTGATGCTCAAGGAAGACCTCATCGTCAAGCGCGCCGACAAGGTGGTCTACATCCTGGCGCCGGTCGTCGCGGCCATCCCGGCCTTCATGGCGATCGCGGTGATCCCCTTCGGACCCGCCGACAACGAGATCTCGGTCTTCGGCCACCGCACCGCGATGCAGCTCACCGACCTGCCGATCGCGATGCTCTACGTCCTCGCGGTCGCCTCGATCGGCATCTACGGCATCGTGCTCGCGGGCTGGAGCTCCGGATCCACCTACCCGCTGCTGGGCGGCCTGCGCTCGTGCGCCCAGATGATCTCCTACGAGATCGCCATGGGCGCCGCCTTCGCCTCGGTGTTCCTCTACTCGGGCTCGATGTCCACCTCGGCGATCGTCGAGCAGCAGCACGACCGCTGGTACATCCTGCTGCTGCCGGTCTCGTTCATCATCTACGTCGTCACGATGGTCGGCGAGACCAACCGGGCCCCCTTCGACATGCCGGAGTCCGAGGGCGACCTGGTCGGCGGCTTCAACACCGAGTACTCGTCGATCAAGTTCGCGCTGTTCATGCTCTCCGAGTACGTGAACATGGTGACGGTCTCGTCCGTGTCGACCACGCTCTTCCTGGGCGGCTGGCGGGCCCCGTGGCCCATCAGCACCTTCTGGGAGGGCGCGAACCACGGCTGGTGGCCGCTGCTCTGGTTCGTCATCAAGGTCCAGTTGCTGCTGTTCTTCTTCATCTGGCTGCGCGGCACGCTCCCGCGCGTCCGCTACGACCAGCTGATGAAGCTCGGCTGGAAGGTCCTCATCCCGGTCTCCGTGGTCTGGCTGATGCTCGTCGCGACGGTACGGGCGCTGCGCAACGAGAACTACGCCTTCGGCGACATCGCCCTGTACGTGGCCGGCGGCGTCCTGGCGCTGCTGCTGCTGTCGTTCGTCGCCGACATGTTCCGCGAGAGGGCGAAACAGACCGCGCGCTCCGCCGAGGAGCCCGCCGCCTTCGACCCGATGGCGGGCGGATTCCCCGTACCGCCGCTGCCGGGCCAGACGCTGCCGCCGGTGCCGAGGCGCCGCCCGCACCGTGAGCGGGAGCTGATTGTCAGTGGTGGCGCGGACACTGTCAGTGACGGATCTTCGGATGGAAAGGAGGCGTCCGATGGCTGAGGAGCCCAAGGAGACCGAGCCCGGTTTCCTGAACCCTGTGGCCGGCTTCGGCGTGACCTTCAAGGCCATGTTCAAGAAGCGGCTGACCGAGCAGTACCCGGAGCAGAAGAAGACCACGGCTCCGCGGTTCCACGGACGGCACCAGCTCAACCGTCATCCGGACGGCCTGGAGAAGTGCGTCGGCTGCGAGCTGTGCGCCTGGGCCTGCCCCGCCGACGCGATCTACGTGGAGGGCGCGGACAACACGGACGAGGAGCGCTACTCCCCGGGCGAGCGGTACGGGCGGGTGTACCAGATCAACTACGCCCGCTGCATCCTGTGCGGCCTGTGCATCGAGGCGTGCCCGACCCGCGCGCTCACGATGACGAACGAGTTCGAGCTGGCCGACTCCAGCCGCGCCAACCTCATCTACACCAAGGAACAGCTGCTGGCCGGCCTCGAAGAGGGCATGGTCGACACGCCCCACGCCATCTACCCGGGGACGGACGAGCAGGACTACTACCGGGGCCTGGTGACGGAGGCCGCGCCCGGCACGGTGCGTCAGGCCGCTGTCTCCAAGGGCGAACAGCCCTCGGCGGAGGAGGTGGACGCATGAGCGCGCAGCTCGCCGCCTACACCACCTCCACCGGTGAGGCGTTCCAGTTCTGGGTCCTGGGCACCGTCGCGGTGATCGGCGCCCTGTGCACCGTCTTCATGAAGAAGTCCGTGCACAGCGCGCTCTGCCTGGCCGGCACCATGATCGTCCTGGCGGTGTTCTACCTCGCCAACGGCGCCTACTTCCTGGGTGTCGTGCAGATCGTGGTCTACACCGGCGCGATCATGATGCTGTTCCTGTTCGTGGTGATGCTGGTCGGTGTCACCGCGGCGGACTCCCTGAAGGAGACCATCAAGGGGCAGCGCTGGCTGGCGCTCCTGTGCGGCGTCGGCTTCGGCGTCCTGCTGCTCGGCGGCATCGGCAACGCGGCGCTGAAGGACTTCGACGGCCTGGGCCAGGCGAACGCGAACGGCAATGTGGAGGGCCTCGCCGCCCTCATCTTCACCAAGTACGTGTTCGCCTTCGAAATCACGGGCGCGCTGCTCATCTCGGCCGCGGTCGGCGCCATGGTGCTCACCCACCGCGAGCGCACCGAGCGCGCCAGGACCCAGCGCGAGCTGTCCGAGCAGCGCGTCCGGGAGGGCAAGCACGTCCCGCCGCTGCCGGCCCCCGGCGTGTACGCCCGGCACAACGCGGTGGACATCGCGGGCCTCCTCCCGGACGGCACCCCGTCCGAGCTGACCGTCAACAAGACGCTGCGCGCCCGCGGCCAGATCCGTGATGTGTCCGAACAGGCGCTGAGCGATCTGAAGGCCCTGGAGCACCGCACCGCCGAGCGTCTGGAGCGGACCGAGGACGAGCGGCCCGCGCTCAAGAGGACCGAGGAGGCGTCGAAGTGAACCCGGTCAACTACCTGTATCTCGCCGCCCTGCTGTTCACGATCGGCGCCACCGGCGTGCTGATCCGGCGGAACGCGATCGTGGTGTTCATGTGCATCGAGCTCATGCTCAACGCCTGCAACCTCGCGTTCGTCACCTTCTCCCGGATGCACGGCAATCTCGACGGCCAGATCATCGCGTTCTTCACGATGGTCGTCGCCGCCGCGGAGGTCGTGGTCGGGCTCGCGATCATCGTGTCGCTGTTCCGTACCCGCCACTCGGCCTCGGTCGACGACGCCAGCCTGATGAAGCTGTAAGGGGTCGCTGAATCGTGGAGAACCTGATTGCGCTGCTGATCGCGGCGCCCTTGCTCGGAGCGGCCGTCCTGCTGTGCTGCGGCAGAAGGCTGGACGGGGTCGGCCACTGGATCGGCACGGTGCTGTCCGCCGCCTCCTTCGTGGTCGGCGTCGTCCTCTTCGCCGACATGCTGGGCAAGGGCGCCGAGGACCGGACCATGACGCAGCACCTGTTCAGCTGGATCCCGGTGGGCGGTTTCCAGGCCGACGTCACCTTCCGGCTCGACCAGCTGTCGATGACGTTCGTGCTGCTGATCACCGGCGTCGGGTCGCTCATCCACCTGTACTCGGTCGGGTACATGGAGCACGACGAGCGCCGGCGCCGCTTCTTCGGCTATCTGAACCTGTTCCTCGCGGCGATGCTGCTGCTCGTCCTCGCCGACAACTACCTGCTGCTGTACGTCGGCTGGGAGGGCGTGGGCCTCGCCTCGTACCTGCTGATCGGCTTCTGGCAGCACAAGCCGAGCGCGGCCACCGCCGCGAAGAAGGCGTTCCTCGTCAACCGTGTCGGCGACGTGGGCCTGTCGATCGCCATCATGCTGATGTTCACGACGTTCGGGACCTTCGCCTTCGAGCCGGTCCTCGCCGGCGCGGACAAGGCGGGGGAGGGCAGGCTCACCGCCATCGGCCTGATGCTGCTGCTGGCCGCGTGCGGCAAGTCCGCCCAGGTGCCGCTGCAGTCCTGGCTCGGGGACGCCATGGAGGGCCCGACCCCGGTCTCCGCCCTCATCCACGCCGCGACCATGGTGACCGCGGGTGTGTACCTGATCGTCCGCTCCGGCGCGATCTTCAACGCGGCGCCCGACGCGCAGCTGGTCGTCACCGTGGTCGGTGCCGTCACGCTCCTCTTCGGTGCGATCGTCGGTTGCGCGAAGGACGACATCAAGAAGGCGCTGGCCGGTTCGACCATGTCGCAGATCGGCTACATGGTGCTCGCGGCGGGCCTCGGCCCCATCGGCTACGTCTTCGCGATCATGCACCTGGTGACGCACGGCTTCTTCAAGGCCGGGCTGTTCCTCGGGGCAGGCTCGGTCATGCACGGCATGAACGACGAGGTCGACATGCGCAAGTACGGCGGCCTCCGCAAGTACATGCCGGTCACGTTCGTCACCTTCGGCCTCGGCTACCTGGCGATCATCGGTTTCCCGGGCCTGTCCGGTTTCTTCTCCAAGGACAAGATCATCGAGGCGGCGTTCGCCAAGGGCGGCACCGAGGGCTGGATCCTCGGCGGCGCGGCCCTGCTCGGCGCGGCCATCACCGCGTACTACATGACGCGTGTGATGCTGATGACGTTCTTCGGCGAGGAGCGCTGGAGGAACCGGCCGACGGCCTCCCCGGACGAGTCGAGTGCGGAACCGGCCGCGGAGCACCGCGGCGATGCTGCGTCTGAGCATGTCGCTGCCGCGACGGGGGAGCCGCACCCGCACGAGTCGCCCAAGGTGATGACGATCCCGATGATCGTGCTGGCCTTCGGGTCGGTGTTCGCGGGTGGCCTCTTCTCGCTGGGCGACCGCTTCCTGCACTGGCTGGAGCCGGTCACGGGTCACGCGGAGGGCCACTCGCCGGTCAGCGCCGGGACGGTCACGGGCGCGACCCTGGTGCTGCTGCTCGTCGGCGTCGGCATCGCCTACGCCCAGTACGGGCGCCGCCCGGTCCCGGCCGTCCCCCCGCGCGGATCGCTGCTCACCCGGGCCGCCCGGCGCGACCTGCTCCAGGACGACTTCAACCACGTTGTCCTCGTCCGCGGCGGAGAGCACCTCACGCGCTCCCTGGTGTACGTGGACCACACCCTGGTCGACGGCGTCGTCAACGGCACGGCGGCCTCGGTCGGCGGTCTCTCCGGACGGCTCCGCCGGCTGCAGAACGGCTACGCCCGGTCGTACGCGGTCTCGATGTTCGGCGGTGCGGCGGTGCTCGTCGCACTGACCCTGCTCATGAGGGCGGTCTGATAGCGATGTCCTTTCCTCTGCTGACAGCCACGGCGGCGCTCCCGGCCGTGGGAGCGATCGCCACGGCCGCGGTCCCCGTCGCACGGCGCACCGCCGCGAAGTGGCTGGCGCTGCTCGTCTCGCTCGCCACGCTCGCGCTCGCCGCGGTGGTCGCGGTCCGCTTCGAACCGGGCGGCGCCCGCTACCAGCTCACCGAGTCCCATGCCTGGATCAGGGACTTCGGGGTGCGGTACGAGCTGGGTGTCGACGGCATCGGGGTGGCGCTCGTCGCGCTGACCGCGCTGCTGATCCCGTTCGTGATCCTGGCGGGCTGGCACGACGCCGACCCGCTGGAGACCGGAAGCCGGCGCTGGCGGCCCACTCAGGGCTTCTTCGCCCTGATCCTGGCCGTCGAGGCGATGGTGATCCTCTCCTTCGAGGCCACCGACGTCTTCCTCTTCTACATCTTCTTCGAAGCCATGCTCATCCCGATGTACTTCCTCATCGGCGGCTTCGGGGACCACGCCCACGAGCACGGAGAGCAGGCGGCGGCCACACAACGGTCGTACGCCGCCGTGAAGTTCCTCCTCTACAACCTGGTCGGCGGTCTGATCATGCTGGCCGCGGTCATCGGCCTGTATGTGCAGGCCGGGACCTTCTCCCTCCCGGAGATCGTGCAGGCGCGGGCGAGCGGCTCGCTCCACATGGTGACCAGCACCGAACGCTGGCTGTTCCTCGGCTTCTTCTTCGCCTTCGCGGTCAAGGCGCCGCTGTGGCCGTTGCACACATGGCTGCCCAACGCCATGGGCGAGGCCACCGCCCCGGTCGCCGTGCTCATCACCGCGGTCGTCGACAAGGTCGGCACCTTCGCGATGCTGCGCTTCTGCCTCCAGCTGTTCCCGGAGGCGAGCAAGTGGGCGACGCCCGCCATCCTCGTCCTGGCGCTCATCAGCATCATCTACGGCGCCCTGCTGGCGGTCGGTCAGCGGGACATCAAGCGGCTGGTGGCGTACGCGTCGGTCTCGCACTTCGGCTTCATCATCCTGGGCATCTTCGCGATGACCAGCCAGGGCCAGTCGGGCGCGACGCTGTACATGGTCAACCACGGGCTCTCGACGGCCGCCCTGATGCTGGTGGCGGGCTTCCTGATCTCACGCCGCGGCTCGCGTCTGATCGCGGACTACGGCGGCGTGCAGAAGGTCGCGCCGCTGCTCGCCGGCACGTTCCTGGTGGGCAGCCTCGCGACCCTGTCCCTGCCGGGGCTGGCGCCGTTCGTGAGTGAGTTCCTGGTCCTGGTCGGCACGTTCACGCGCCACCCGGCCATCGGGATCATCGCCACCTTCGGCATCGTCCTCGCGGCGCTCTACGCCCTCGTCCTCTACCAGCGGACGATGACGGGCCCGGTGAGGGCGGAGGTCGCCGAGATGCCGGACCTGCGCGTACGCGAACTTCTGGTGGTCGCCCCGCTGATCGTGCTGCTGATCTTCCTGGGCGTCTACCCGAAGCCGGTCACCGACATCGTCAACCCGGCGGTCAAGCAGACCATGTCCGACGTACACCAGACCGATCCCAAGCCCGTGGTGGAGGCGGCCAAGTGAGCACAGCAGCCGTCCACAACCTGTGGACAACCGCGGCCGACCCGATCTCGAAGATCGATGCGCCGAAGATCGAATACGGGCAGTTGTCACCGACGTTGATCGTCATCGGTGCCGCGCTCATCGGAGTGCTGATCGAGGCGTTCGTGCCGCGCAAGTCCCGTTACTACGCGCAGGTGTTCGTGTCGGTCGTCGCGCTCGCCGCCGCGTTCGCCGCGGTGGTGGGGCTCGCGGCGGGCGGATACGGCACCACGAAGGCCCATATCGCGGCGATGGGCGCGATCGCGGTCGACGGACCGTCCCTGTTCCTGCAGGGAACGATCCTGCTGGCCGGTCTGCTCGGCGTGTTCACGTTCGCCGAGCGGCGCCTGGACCCGGCGGCGCACGGCAACCGCGTAGACTCGTTCGCGGCGCAGGCCGCGTCCGTACCGGGCAGCGACAGCGAGAAGGCCGCCGTGAAGGCGGGGTTCACCACGACCGAGGCGTTCCCGCTGCTGCTGTTCGCGGTGGGCGGCATGCTCGTCTTCCCCTCGGCCAACGATCTGCTGACGCTGTTCGTGGCCCTGGAGGTCTTCTCGCTGCCGCTGTACCTCCTGTGCGCGCTGGCCCGCCGCAAGCGTCTCCTGTCGCAGGAGGCCGCGGTCAAGTACTTCCTGCTCGGTGCGTTCGCCTCCGCGTTCACACTGTTCGGCATCGCACTGCTGTACGGGTACGCGGGCTCGGTGTCGTACGCGGCGATCGCACGGGTCGTCGAGGGCACGGTGCCGAGCGTCGACCCGGCGCTCGCCAACACCATGGGCAACGACGCGCTGCTGCTGGTCGGCGCCGCGATGGTCGTGATGGGGCTGCTGTTCAAGGTGGCCGCGGTGCCGTTCCACATGTGGACGCCGGACGTGTACCAGGGCGCGCCGACCCCGGTGACCGGCTTCATGGCGGCGGCGACCAAGGTGGCGGCGTTCGGCGCGCTGCTGCGGCTGCTGTACGTCGTCCTGCCGGGCATGCGCTGGGACTGGCGGCCGGTGATGTGGGCGGTCGCGATCGCCACCATGCTCGGCGGTGCGATCGTCGCGATCACCCAGACCGACATCAAGCGGCTGCTGGCGTACTCGTCGATCGCACACGCGGGATTCATCCTCGCCGGTGTCATCGCCGCGACCCCGGACGGCGTGTCTTCGGTGCTCTTCTACCTGGCCGCGTACTCGTTCGTGACGATCGGCGCGTTCGCGGTGGTCACCCTCGTCCGGGACGCGGGCGGCGAGGCCACGCACCTGTCCAAGTGGGCCGGGCTCGGGCGCCGGTCCCCGCTGGTGGCGGCCGTGTTCGCGGTGTTCCTGCTGGCCTTCGCCGGCATCCCGCTGACCTCCGGCTTCGCCGGGAAGTTCGCCGTGTTCAAGGCGGCGGCGGAAGGCGGGGCGACACCGCTGGTCGTGATCGGTGTGATCTCCTCGGCGATCGCGGCCTTCTTCTACATCCGTGTGATCGTGCTGATGTTCTTCAGCGAACCGCGCCCCGAGGGGCCGACGGTGGCGGTCCCCTCGCCCCTGACGATGACGGCGATCGCCGCGGGCGTGGCGGTGACGCTGGTACTGGGCGTGGCGCCCCAGTACTTCCTCGACCTGGCGAGCCAGGCGGGCGTCTTCGTACGCTGACCCGCACCCGCACGGGACGGCCCGGCACCCGCTCGGGGGGCGCCGGGCCGTCGCGTTGTGTGTGAGCGGTGCCGGGCTAGGGGGTGTTTTGAAAGTCCCGCACAGCACCCCCGCGGCGCCCGGCACGCTCCCCCAGGCTCTTCGAGCAGGGGGCACCCCCACTCGCCGCACCGGCCGAAACCCCGAGTACGTCCAGTACGAGGGCTTTCGTCCGGCACGCCGAGAGCACGCACCGGACACCGCGGGCACCGCACAGGACTTCCGAAACACCCCCGAGTGCTGAGCTGCGCGGCGCGTCCTGATCTGGGTGAGGTCCAGGTCCAGTCCACCGGGAAGGGGACGTCCACCTTCATCCGCTCACGGAAGATGCCCACGCTCGTGTAGGTGCCGGTCGTGGGCTCCAACTCGAAGGCGTGCACCGCGGCACGGCCCTTCTCGTTCTCGGCGCGCCAGTAGTGGGGGATCCTGGCCCGGGAGTACTTCATGGGCTTGGTCTCGCGGCGCGGGAGACGGAGTCCTCCGAGACGACCTCGACGGCCAGGACGACGGCCTCCGCCGGGAACCGGGTCTGCTCAGGCCCCTTCACCACATCCTCGCACCACGACCACGTCCGGCTCGGGCCTGTTCTGCCTGTCGATATCGACGGTGAACTCGCGTACGACTTCAAGATCCGCGGGAGCCACGGACTGCAGCCGCCGTTCGAAGAAGCTGACAGCACGTGCGTGAAAGAGGGTTTGCGGACCTACGTAGACGAGGCTCCCGTCGATCAGTTCCGTATGCGGAGGCAGATTCGGAAGCCGGTCCAGGTCGTCGGCGGTCCAGCCGTCTACTGGCGGGGTCGGCCAGCTGGACGCGGACGCCTTCGGCGCGACGCTCATCAGTGCTCCCATGGGACGGAGTCTCGCCGGTCCAATCAGACTATCGGGTGCAAACGTGCAGGTCTCCCCATGTACGTGTGAACGGCCCCCTGTGTCATTGACCCGGGTATGCGGGAGCGGCCTGTGGATAACCCCGAGGCTGTCGGCACGGCCCCCTATCGTGGACGCAGTGGTCGAGGGACGGCGTGCGGGGGACGGGCGATGGACGGGACGGGCGGGATGACCGAGGCGGGCGTGAGGCCGGAGCCGGACGAGGGCAGCGAGGCGCTCGCCACGCTGCACCGGGTCTTCGGGTACGAGGCCTTCCGTGGCGAGCAGGAAGCGGTCATCGAACATGTGGTGGCCGGCGGCGACGCGGTCGTGCTCATGCCGACCGGTGGCGGCAAGTCGCTCTGCTACCAGATCCCGGCCCTGGTCAGACCCGGTACGGGCGTGGTGGTCTCCCCGCTGATCGCGCTGATGCAGGACCAGGTGGACGCGCTGCGGGCGCTCGGTGTGCGCGCGGGCTTCGTCAACTCCACGCAGGACTTCGACGAGCGGCGCGGGGTGGAGTCCGAGTTCCTGGCCGGCGAGCTGGACCTGCTGTACCTGGCCCCGGAGCGGCTGCGCCTGGGGCCCACCCTCGATCTGCTCTCGCGCGGCAAGATCTCGGTGTTCGCCATCGACGAGGCGCACTGCGTGTCCCAGTGGGGCCACGACTTCCGCCCCGACTACCTGGCCCTGTCCCTGCTGGGCGAGCGCTGGCCGGACGTCCCCCGGATCGCGCTCACGGCCACGGCGACGCGGGCGACGCACCAGGAGATCACCCAGCGGCTCGGTATGCCGGCGGCGCGGCACTTCGTGGCGAGCTTCGACCGGCCCAACATCCAGTACCGGATCGTCCCGAAGGCCGACCCCAAGAAGCAGTTGCTGTCGTTCCTGCGCGAGGAGCACCCGGGTGACGCGGGCATCGTCTACTGCCTGTCGCGGAACTCGGTGGAGAAGACGGCGGAGTTCCTGACCCGCAACGGTGTCGAGGCGGTGCCGTACCACGCGGGCCTTGACGCGGGCACGCGCGCCTCCCACCAGTCCCGCTTCCTGCGCGAGGACGGCCTGGTCGTGGTCGCGACCATCGCGTTCGGCATGGGCATCGACAAGCCGGACGTACGGTTCGTCGCGCACATGGACCTGCCGAAGTCGATCGAGGGCTACTACCAGGAGACGGGCCGGGCGGGCCGCGACGGACTGCCGTCCACGGCCTGGATGGCGTACGGGCTGAACGACGTCATCCAGCAGCGCAAGCTGATCCAGTCCGGGGAGGGCGACGAGGGGTTCCGCCGCCGCGCCCAGGCGCACCTGGACGCGATGCTGGCCCTGTGCGAGACGGCCCGGTGCCGCCGCGGCCATCTGCTCGCCTACTTCGGCCAGGACCCCGAGGCGGGCGGCTGCGGCTACTGCGACACGTGCCTGGTCCCGCCCGAGACCTGGGACGGGACGATCGCGGCGCAGAAGGTGCTGTCCGCGGTGTGGCGGCTGGACCGGGAGCGGCGGCAGAAGTTCGGCGCGGTGCAGATCGTCGACATCCTGCTGGGGCGGCGCTCGGCCAAGGTGATCCAGTTCGACCACGACCAGCTGTCGGTCTTCGGGATCGGCGAGGAGCTGACCGAGGGCGAATGGCGGGGTGTCATAAGGCAGTTGCTGGCACAGGGGCTGCTCGCGGTCGAGGGTGAGTACGGGACGCTGGTGCTGACCGAGGCGAGCGGGGCCGTGCTGCGGCGGGAGCGCGAGGTCCCGCTGCGCAAGGAGCCGGCCAAGCCGCAGGCGCCCCGGTCGTCGTCGGGCTCCGCCCGGCCCGACCGCAAGGCGAAGGCGGCCGCCGCCGAGCTGTCCCCGGAGCTGCTCCCCGCCTTCGAGGCCCTGCGCGCCTGGCGCGCCGAACAGGCCCGGGAGCAGGGCGTCCCGGCGTACGTCATCTTCCACGACGCCACGCTGCGGGAGATCGTCACCCGCGGGCCCGGCTCGGTGGCGGAGCTGGGCACGGTCAGCGGGGTCGGCGAGAAGAAGCTCGCCACGTACGGCGAAGGGGTGCTCAGGGTGCTGGCGGCCCTGGACGAACCCTCCACGGGCAGCCGGGCCCCGGCGGACGCGGACGCCCCCGCCGGGGCCCGTGGCGGGGCCGACACGGAGCCGGACTGGGACACGGAGCCGGAGCCGGAACCGGACGACTGGTTCTAGGGGGTGTTTCGAAAGTCCTGTGCGGTGCCCGCGGTGTCCGGTGCGTGCTCTCGGCGTGCCGGACGAAAGCCCTCGTACTGGACGTACTCGGGGTTTCGGCCGGTGCGGCGAGTGGGGGTGCCCCCTGCTCGAAGAGCTTGGGGGAGCGTGCCGGGCACCGTGGGTGCTGTGCGGGACTTTCGAAACACCCCCTAGGGCGGCTGGACACCGGAGCGGCGGAGCGGACGACGGGAGGCAGCGCAGCGATGGCCCGGGCCGCCCCGCCGGCCGCTATACCGGCGCGGCTCAGCCCGCGGTGTCCACCGCCGGTGCCACCCGGCCCGTCACCTCGCCGAGCCCCACCCGTGTCCCGTCCGGCCCGGGCGCCCACGCCGTCAGCGTGACCACGTCCCCGTCCTCAAGGAACGTCCGCTTGCCGTCGGGGAGTTCGAGGGGGTCGCGTCCGTTCCACGTCAGTTCGAGGAGCGAGCCGCGCTCGCGCTCCGCCGGGCCGCTCACGGTGCCCGAGCCGTACAGGTCGCCCGTCCGCAGCGATGCCCCGTTCACCGTCATGTGCGCCAGCTGCTGGGCAGCCGTCCAGTACATGGTGGAGAACGGCGGCCGGGAGACGACATGGCCGTTGACCGCGACGGAGATGCGCAGGTCGTAGCCGGCCGGTTCCTCCCGCGTGTCGTCCAGGTACGGCAGCAGCGGATGGGTGCGCTCCGGCGGCGCCACCCGTGCCTCCTCCAGCGCGTCCAGCGGCGTGATCCACGCCGAGACGGACGTGGCGAACGACTTGCCGAGGAACGGCCCCAGCGGCACGTACTCCCACGCCTGGATGTCCCGCGCGGACCAGTCGTTGAGCAGGCAGAGCCCGAACACGTGCTCGCGGAACCCGGACAGCCCCACCGGTCGGCCCAGCCGCGACGGGACCCCCACCACGAATCCCACCTCCGCCTCGATGTCCAGCCGGACGGAGGGGCCGAAGACCGGAGCGGGGTCCGTGGGGGCCTTCCGCTGCCCCTGCGGACGCACGACGTCCGTGCCGGACACCACCACGGTCCCCGAGCGGCCGTGGTAACCGATCGGCAGATGCTTCCAGTTGGGGGTCAGGGAGTCCTCCGCGTCCGGACGGAAGATCCGCCCGACATTGCGGGCGTGGTTCTCGGAGGCGTAGAAGTCGACGTAGTCCGCGACCTCGAAGGGCAGGTGCAGTGTCACCTCGGACAGCGGGCGCATGAGCGGCCCGACCGTCTCCCGGTGGGCGGGCACCGTCACCCATGCCGTCAGCGCCCGGCGCACATCCGACCAGGCGGTGCGGCCGGCAGCCAGCAGCGGGCCCAGGGACGGCCGTGCCAGCAGGGAGGCGTACGGGGAGCCGAGCGCCCTGGCCGCCGCGCCGGCGTCGAGCACATGGTCGCCCAGGCGGACGCCGACGGTGCGCTCGTCGGAGCCTGTGGGGGAGAACACGCCGTAGGGGAGGTTGTGCGGGCCGAAGGGGTCGCCCTCGGGGACATCGAAGGGGGGCATGGGATGCTGCCTCGCTTTCGTGTGCTCCGGGTGGTGCCGTGCACGGTTGTTCCAGGTCGTCGCCGCACACGTTACGGGTGGCCGCCCGTCTTGGGCAGTGTCTAAAGAGTTCGCAATGTCCGAATAGGTCTTGTCAGGGCGGTCAATTCCGGCTTAGCGTCCTTTGGGGGATGCGGGCGGGGTGGGTCCGCTCCGCAAGGGGGACACGTGGGGGGACCCGTGGCCAGGAGCACCGGCAGCGTGCCGCTCGACCCGGACCGCGATGTCCCGGGGCTCATCGTGAAGTTCGGCGACTATCCCCTGCACCACGGCGGGGTCGGTGCCGTCCGCAGCCTGGGCCGGCTCGGCGTGCCGATGTACGCGATCACCGAGGACCGTTACACGCCGGCCGCCGTCTCCCGCTACCTCCGGCGCGCCTTCGTCTGGCCGACCACCGGGACCGAGGAGCCGGAGCGGCTCGTGGAGGGACTGCTGAGCATCGGGCGGCGCATCGGCCGGCCGGCGGTCCTCGTGCCCACCGACGAGGAGGCCGCCGTCGTGATCGCCGAGCACCAGGGCGTCCTCGGCGGCCCCTTCCTGTTCCCGAAGGTGGACGCCGGGCTGCCGCGCCGCCTCGCCAGCAAGCAGGGCCTGCACGAACTGTGCGTGGAACACGGCATCCCCAGCCCCGCGACCGCCTTCCCGCAGTCGTACGACGATATCGTGCGCTTCGCGGACACGGCCCGTTTCCCGCTCGTGGCCAAGAACCGGGAGGCGTTCGTGCGCCGCGAACGCCCCGCCGTGAACGGGACGACCAGGATCACCACCCGTGAGGGCCTCCTCACCCTCGCCCGCGACTGGGGCGAGCACCCCGGCGTGATCCTCCAGGAGTACCTGCCCCGGGAACAGGCCGAGGACTGGATCGTGCACGCGTACTTCGGCCGGGACTCGACCCCCCTCGCCCTGTTCACGGGTGTCAAGGTCCGCTCCTGGCCGCCGCACGCCGGCATGACGGCGAACGCGTACGTCGTCGACAACCCGGAACTCGCGGACCTCGCGGCACGCTTCGTCAAACAGATCGGCTTCACCGGCATCGTCGATCTCGACCTGCGCTTCGACCGGCGCGACGGGCGGTACAAACTGCTCGACTTCAACCCGCGCATGGGCGCCCAGTTCCGGCTCTTCGAGAACGGGGCGGGGGTGGACGTCGTCCGCGCCATGCACCTGGACCTGACCGGCCGGGGGGTTCCGGAGGGCGAACAGCGCGCCGGCCACCGGTACATCGTGGAGAACATCGACCTGCCGGCCCTGATCGCCTACCGCCGCAGCGGCTATACGACGCCGCACGCCCCGGCCCGCGCGAGCGGCATCGAGCTGGCCTGGCTCGCGGGTGACGACCTGCGGCCGTTCCTCACGATGCTCGCGCGCTTCGTGCGGCCGGGCGCGAAGCACCTGTATCAGCTGTGGCGGACCAACCGCCGCGGCAGCGCGGCCGCTCCGGCCGGCCGGCCCGGCCCCGCCACGACGTAGGCACGACGCAGGCACGAAGCAGGCACGAAGCAGGCACGTAGCGTCCTGGGGAGGGACTTCGTGATTCATCCGGTAGCAGTCATCGGTGCCGGGCCGTTCGGCCTGTCCACCGCGGCTCATCTGCGGGCACGGGGCATCCCGGTACGCGTTTTCGGCGAGCCCATGGTGAGCTGGCGCGACCACATGCCCGCGGGCATGCTCCTGAAGTCGACCCCGGCCGCCTCGTCCATCGACACCCCCCAGCGCGGTCACACCCTCGCCGACTACTGCGACGCGGCGGGCGTCCCCCGCCTGGTGACGGACGAGGACATCATCCCGGTGGAGACGTTCATCGGGTACGGGGAGTGGTTCCAGCAGAAGCTGGTGCCCGGACTGGAGCGGGTCCGGGTGGTCTCCGTGGACCGCGGTCAGGGCGGGGGCTTCGAACTCAAGCTGGACTCGGGCGAACTGTTCACCGCGCGGGCCGTCGTCGTGGCGACCGGCCTGTCGGGTCTGGCTCATCTGCCGCCGGAGCTGGCCACCGCGGCGGCGGACGGACCCACGCCGACCGGCCCCCTCTCCCACAGCTCCCAGCACCACGACCTGTCCCGTTTCTCCGGCAGGGACCTGCTGGTCGTCGGTGCGGGCCAGTCGGCGCTGGAGACAGCGGTGCTGGCGGCGGAGGCGGGCGCGCGCGTGCGCGTCGTCTCGCGCGGCCGGGGCCGGGTCGCGTTCGGCGCGCCGCCCTGGAAGCAGCCGAGGCTGCGTCCCGAGTCGCCGTTCGGCCGTGCCTGGTCGCTGTGGGCCCTGAGCTACTACCCGCACCCGTACCGCTTCCTGCCCGCCCGTACCCGCCACTACCTGGTCCGCCGAGTCCTCGGCCCCCTCGGCGCGTGGTGGCTGCGCGACCGCTTCGAGGGCAGGGTGCAGCTACAGGAGATCGCCCGCCTGGTGCGCGCGTCCGCGCCGCACGGCGGCCCGTCCCTGACGGTCCTGACGCACACGGGCCGCACGGTGGAACTGCACGGCGACCATGTGATCGCCGCGACCGGCTACCGCGTGGACATCGCCGCGATGGACTTTCTGGCCCACGAGCTGCGCACGGAACTGGCGGTGAGCCGCGGCACGCCGAAGCTGGGGGCGGGATATGTGTCCTCCGTCCCCGGTCTGTACTTCACGGGCCTTCCGGCGGCGGCCTCGTATGGGCCCGTGATGCGCTTCGTGTGCGGTACGCAGTTCGCGTCGCCGCGGCTGGTGCGGCATCTGGCGGCGGCTCACGGCTGAGTCCTCGCGGTCCTCGTCCGGTTCGGGCCGAGCATGCGGGGGTGTTCCATCCGTATTCTCTGATCATGGCCGCACCCCTCACATATGCACTCATCGCCACCGACCTGGACGGAACCCTGCTGCGTGGTGACGACACGCTCTCCGACCGGTCGAAGGCCGCTCTGGCGCGGGCCGTGGCGTCCGGCGCCCGGCACCTGGTGGTGACGGGGCGTCCGGCGCCCAGGGTGCGGCCGCTGCTCGACGACCTGGGCAGCGAGGGGCTCGCGGTGTGCGGGCAGGGCGCGCAGGTGTACGACGCCGGCGCGGACCGGCTGCTGTTCTCCGTCACCCTGGACCGGGAGTTGGCCGAGACCGCGCTCGGCAAGATCGAGGCCGAGGTGGGGCAGGTCTACGCGGCGGTCGACCAGGACGGGGTGGACGGACTCACGCTCATCGAGCCCGGCTACCGGATGCCGCACCCCACCCTGCCCGCGGTGCGCGTCGAACGGCGCGACGACCTGTGGTGCGAGCCCATCAGCAAGGTGCTGCTGCGCCATCCCACCTTGTCCGACGACGAGTTGGCGGTGGCGGCCCGTGGCGCGATCGGGTCCCTGGCGACGGTCACCATGTCGGGGCCCGGAACCGTCGAACTCCAGCCGTGCGGCATCACCAAGGCGACGGGGCTCGCGCTGGCCGCCGAGCATCTGGGCCTGAGCCCGTCGCGGACCATCGCCTTCGGCGACATGCCCAACGACATCCCCATGTTCGACTGGGCCGCGCACGGCGTCGCCATGGCCAACGCCCACCCCGAACTCAAGGCGGTCGCCGACGAGGTCACCCTGTCCAACGAGGACGACGGCATCGCCGTCGTCCTCGAGAGACTGTTCGGGCTCAGTAGGCGCTGTTGACGTTGTCGATCGAGCCGTACCGGTGGGCCGCGTAGTTGCAGGCGGCCGTGATGTTCGCGACCGGGTCGTAGGGGTCGTACGCCGTGCCGGGCACGTGGTAGGCGCGGAAGGTCGGGTCGATGACCTGCAGGAGGCCCTTGGACGGAATGCCCTTCGTGGCGTTGGAGTCCCAGAGGTTGATGGCCCGCGGGTTGCCCGACGACTCGCGCATCACATTGCGGTAGATCCCCTGGTAGGAACCGGGAATCCCGTGTTTCGCCATGACGGCCAGCGACTGGCGTATCCAGCCGTCGAGGCTGCCGCGGTAGGTCGTGGCCGTCGCCGCTTCGGCGGCGGGTGTGGCGGCCGAGGCACTCGTCGCGCCGACGACGGGAAGGGCGAGCACCGCGGCGGCGGTCGCCGCGACGGCGAGGGTGCGGCGGACGCGGGTGGCCTTGGACCGGTCGTTCCGACGGCGTACGGGCAGGGCGAAAGCGGGCATGTCGTTTTCCTCTCCGGCGCCTGCGAGGTGAGCTGTCGGGTTCGGGCTGGGAGGTGCCCGGCCGTGTCCTCGGTCCCGAGGGCACGGCTTCACCCCAAGCCGTTCCGGCGCGGTGTCCGGCTCGGCGACTTACCTGGGTCCCCCGCTCCTGCCGTCATCGGTGGATGGGCCCTCGAGCGGCGGCAGGATTCGGCGATCCGCTCGGGTCGAGAGGAAGGTATGCGAGGGGAGATGCCCGGAACAAGCAGGAAGTCATCGTCCGGTCGAAATGACCTTGACATTATGCAATGTGGATGTTGATCCGCTTTGAGGTCGGCGGCCAACGCGCCCTTTGTGGAAGGAAAGTTGGCCACATGACCGAAAAGAGTCGCATCGGGGTGGCGTGACCGATTTCACTGGCATCCTCCCCACGCCGAGGAATTCGGTGTTATGGGAAATCGAATGTCAATTCGGGCAAATCGGTCGATGGCTGCCCGCCCGGTGGGAGCTGTTCGCGCCATCGGCGCTCCGAGTGGCGAAGCTCACGGGAAGTGCGGTTCGAATGCCTCCAATTCGGGCATTCCGTCGGAGTGGTGGAGGCGGCCACCGTGCGGGGAATCCTCGTCTCCCATGTCCGGTGGAACACCACCTCGTCCCCGTCCTTGCAGACCACCTCGTCCGAGACGACGAACTCCGTCGCCGTGCAGGCGATCCCGGAGCGCGTCTCCACCCTGGCGTCCCATCCCGTCTCCGGGCGGTGCATCCGGACGGACCGGTCCGAGCGGGCCCGGGCCGTCAACGCGTCCGAGTCCTCGACGGTGTACGTCTCCCGGGCGTCCTCGGTGACCTCGAGACCGTCGGGGTGCACGAGAACACCCTCGCGGCACGGGACGAGTTCGAGGCGCCACTCGCCCTTCGCCACGTCCCGGACCACCAGCCGGGGCGGGCGCGGCCCGTCGGGCACGGCCGGGGAGCTGACGCCCAGCGGCCGGGCGTGCTCCGGTTCCCGAACACGATGGGCGGCCCCGACTGCGCCGTGTGCAGGGGAAGTTCGAGCCGACTGCCGGCCGGGTCCAGGACGAGGCCCGCCTCCGAACCCGGTTGCGGCCACAGCCACGGCCAGTACGCGCAGGACACGGCGAGGCGGATGCGATGGCCGGGTGGGAAGACGTGCCCGACGCAGCCCAGCTCGACCATCACGTCCTCCGTGGCACCCGGGGTCCAGGGACCGTCCGGTCGCGGCCGTGGCGTGCGGACAGGTCCAGTGCGCCGCGGGTGACGAGGGTCGACACCCCGTCGGGTGCCACGTCGCACAGCCGTGCGACCACCTGGCCGCACGGCACCGGGCAGGTCAGCCGCAACCGCACTCGGTCGGCCGGGAGGCGCTCCGGGAGTGCGAGCACGGTGTCCCGGTACGGGTCGTGCCGGCCACCCACCGCGAGCACGGCGGCCCGGAGCGTGCCGGGGGTCGCGGGGTGGGCGCCGTCGCCGTCGAGTCCGTGGGCGCCGTGCCTGCCGACCCGCGCGGGTGCGGGCGGGAGGGCGGAGGGACTCCGGGCGCCTGATCCAGCCGTCGCGCCACACCGTGCCCGCATACCGGGGGTCCGGTGGCCGGGCCGCGAGGGCGAGCATCGCCGCCTCCCGGGCGTGGGCGCCGCCGGTGAGGGCGGAGCCGCCGGGGTGGCCCACGTCGTCGTACGGGTCGTCCGCGGCGCAGACCGCCACGACCGCCTTGAGCGGTTCGGGAGCGAGGGCCGCGATCCGGAGGGCGGCGGAGCCGCCCCGGGAGACGCCGAACATGCCCACGTGCCCGTCGCACCACGGCTGTGCGGCGAGCCGTTCGACGACCTCGACGCCGTCCTGCAGCCCGGTCGCCCCGTCGGCGTCGGCGGGCAGGCCGTCCGAGTTGCCGTACCCGCGGGCGTCCACGCGCACGGAGGCGTAGCCGTGGCCCGCGTAATAGGGGTGGCGCTGGTGGTCGCGGGCGGCGGTCGCGTCGGTGAGACGGCCCGGGAGGTATTCGAGCAGGGCCGGGAAGGCCCCCTCGGTGAGCGGACGCCATGCGCGCGCGTACAGACGGGTGCCGTCCTGGAGCGGGATCCAGAAGTCGTCGTGGGCCGTCTCGTGGGGGAAGGCCGTACGGATGCGCATGTGCCTGACCTCGGAATGCGGAGCGCAGCACAAAAAGGTGCACTTCGGGTATATCGATAAATATGTATTCGTATGGCCCGATCAAGAACTTACCGTTCGTGATCCGATACCGCCCGGCCTGGAACAGCGGGCGCTCGCGGTGATCGAAACCTGACCGGATACGCTGACTTGAGTGATGGCAGCGACAGATCGACAAACGCGATGAGCCGAGTCGACCGGCGACGTCATCGACCCAGTGACCGTCCTTGAGACCGACCGTGTGATCGTCAGCAGACGTCAGCAGACAGGAGACCCCACGTGACCGTCGTCGGGCCGTTCGGGCTGAGCGTGCGGGACCAGGCTCTGGAAGCCGATGTCCAGGCCGGATTGGCCGCTGTCGAGGAAGGGCTGCTCGACGCCACCAAGAGCGAGGTGCCCTTCATCACGCAGGCCGCACAGCATCTCGTGCGCGCGGGCGGGAAGCGGTTCCGGCCGCTGCTCGTGATGCTCGCGGCCCAGTTCGGCGACCCGTACGCGCCAGGGATCGTCCCCTCGGCCGTGGTCGTCGAACTGACCCACCTCGCCACCCTCTACCACGACGACGTGATGGACGAGGCCGAGGTGCGGCGCGGGGTGGACAGCGCGAACACCCGCTGGGGCAACTCGGTCGCCGTCCTCACCGGTGACTTCCTGTTCGCGCGGGCCTCGCACATCCTGGCCGACCTCGGCCCGGAGGCCGTCCGCATCCAGGCGGAGGCGTTCGAGCGGCTGGTCACGGGCCAGATCCTGGAGACGGCGGGACCACGGGACGGCCGCGACCCCGTGGAGCACTACCTGGACGTGCTGAGCGGCAAGACGGGCTCGCTGGTGGCCGTGGCGTGCCGCTTCGGGGCGATGATGTCGGGCGCCGACGAGACCGTCGTGGATGTGCTCACGCAGTACGGCGAGCGGCTGGGCGTGGCGTTCCAGCTCGCCGACGACGTCCTGGACATCGCGTCGGACTCGCACGAGTCCGGAAAGACCCCGGGGACCGACCTGCGCGAGGGCATCGCCACCCTGCCCGTCCTGCGCCTGCGCGAGCGTGCGGAGCGCCTGGGGCTGCCCGAGGACGCCGCCCTGTGCGAGCTCCTGGACTCGGACCTCACGGACGACGCCCGGCACGCCGAGGCGCTCTCCCGCCTGCGCGTCCACCCGGCGCTGGAGCAGGCCCGCCGCGACACGATCCGCTACGCGGAGGACGCGCGCGCGGCCCTCGCGCCGCTGCCCGAGTGCGGCGCTAAGGCGGCCCTGACGGAAATGTGCGACGCGGTGGTGCACCGGGCCGGCTGAGACCGGCCGGCGGGCCACCCGGCGCCGCCGGGAATATGACCTGGATTACTTCTCCGGAGTGAATCCGGCGTCGGATGCCTTCCGTACCCCTGCCCGAAAGCCGGCACAGGGGTGCCGGCTGCGGAACGGGGCGGCCACCGCGACACCGTCTCGGTGGCCGTCACCCGGCGCCGCACCGGACGGCCCACCGCGCTCCACCTCCACGAGGGCCCGAAGGCGTCGACGGCGGCGTGCGGACCGACTTCACCCGGCTTCCGGACAAGGGCGCACGGGGCCATACCGCCGTCGGCAGCGTGAAGGTCGAGGACGCCATCCCGGCACGCCGCAGCGGGTCACCCCCGACGGCAGCGACGTCACCGGCACGGTCCTGGCCAGGACTCCGAACGGCGACACGGACATCCCCGAGCTCGACCTGAAGGCCATCCGGCCCGTCGGGCGCCACGGCCTGCTCGCGGACACCGCCGAGATCCTGCGCCTGAACACGGTCGGCGGTGTCGCCCCGGCCGGCTCCTGCACGCCCGGCACGATCGCCGGTGACCCCTACCGGGCGGACTGCGTCTTCGTGCGGTGCTGAACCAGGAGTTCGCGCACCCGGGAGACTCAGGAGCCCCCGAAAGTCCCCTGGGCGGCGCCCCCTGACGACCCCTACGGGTCGGTCGAGGCTCCGCCCCGCCATGTCATACCCCAGCAGTACGCCGAGTTGGGCCCGCGGTCTGACGCTTCCCCGCAGCCGTTTTGGTCAGATTGAGGCAGTGGCCTTCCCGGGGAGACCCCCGGGGCCCCACCTGACAGGAGTTCGGGTGACAATGGCGGCACAGGGGTGGACGAGTGCACTGACGGTAGGCCGCCGCCGACGACGGAGGTAAGGCAGACATGGCACCGTACGAATCCGACGACAACGCACCCGCCGGGGAGGCGGATGACGTACGCGACGGGCGGCGCAAGGCCGCGCGGTACGTCGTCCCGGTCGCGGTGGTGGGGGTGGCGGCGGCGACCATCGGGCTTGTCCCGGCGTTCGCCGGATCCGGCGACCCCGACCTGCCGAAGATCAGCGCGCAGCAGCTCATCGAGAAGATCGCCGCGTCGGACGTCCAGCAGATGTCCGGCACGGTGAAGATCAGCACGGACCTGGGCCTGCCCGACCTGGGAGGTCTGGAGAACAGCATCACCTCGGGCGCCCTCTCACGGGGCACCGGGGTCGGCGGCAAGGACGGCTTGGCCGCCGACCCGGGCTCCAAGCTGCTCGAACTGGCCTCCGGGACCCACACGCTGCGCGTCGCCACGGACGGCCAGGACAAGCAGAAGCTCTCCCTCATCGAGAAGGCCGCCGAGTACAGCATCATCCGCAACGGCACCGACATGTGGGCGTACGACAGCGCGTCCAACGAGGCGTATCACGCGACCGGCGCGGCCGCGGGCAAGCACGAGCGGACGACACCCCGGGACATGCCGGCCACCCCCGGGGGCCTGGCCGAGCAGGCACTGAAGGCCAGCGACAAGACGACCTCCGTGACGGTCGACGGCACGGCCCAGGTCGCGGGCCGGGACGCGTACAAGCTGCTCATCAGGCCGAAGCAGTCGGGCACCACGGTCGGTGCGATCAGCATCGCGGTGGACGCGAGGACAGGGATGCCGCTGAAGTTCACGCTGACCCCGGCGGCGGGCGGCGCGGCCGTCGTGGACGTGGGCTTCACCGAGGTCTCCTTCGCCAGGCCGGCCGCGTCGACGTTCGACTTCACGCCGCCCAAGGGCACGAAGGTCACCCAGGGGGACGACCTGCGGGCCGAGCGGGGGACCGGGTGGAACGGCGGGGACGAGGCCGGACCCGAGGGACTGCACAACGGCCTGCCCAAGGGGCTGCCCAAGGACATGGGGAAGCCGGTCCCGGGCACCGGGTCCAAGACCATCGGCGAGGGCTGGAACACGATCGTCGTCCTCGACGGCGGCGGCAAGGGCGGGATGCCCGCGGGCGGCCCGGCGTCCGGCGGCAGCGCGGTCTCCGGCTTCCTCGGCTCCCTCGGCGACCACGTCAAGGGCAAGTTCGGCTCGGGCACCGTGTTCTCGACCCGCCTGGTCAACGCCCTGATCACGGACGACGGCAAGGTGTACGCCGGCGCGGTCACCAAGGACGCGCTGGTGAAGGCGGCGAACGCGGGGAAGTAGGTCCCGCGCGGACGGCACGAGCAGGAGAGCCCATGGAGGAACTGTCCGCCGCGGAAGCGGAGCCGGAGGACGCGGAGACTGCGGCGAGCGACCCGGAATCCCCGGTCATCGCCACCCGCGCCCTCACCAAGCGCTACCGCGGCGGACAGCTCGCCGTGGACGGACTCGACCTGACCGTTCCGGCGGGCAGCGTCTTCGGCTTCCTCGGGCCGAACGGCTCCGGCAAGACCACCACCATCCGCATGCTGATGGGCCTGATCGAACCCACCTCGGGCACGGCACGCGTCCTGGGCCGGCCCATGCCGCGGGCCTCGCGCGCCGTGCTCCCGCACGTCGGCGCCCTCATCGAGGGCCCGGCTCCGTACGGCTTCCTCTCCGGCCGCGACAACCTCCTGCGGTACGACTCCGCCGATCCCACCGCCGATCCCCGCACCCGGAGCGCACGCGTCGCCGCCGCGCTGGACCGGGTCGGCCTCACGGCAGCGGGCGGCAAGAAGGCGAAGGCGTACTCGCTGGGCATGAAGCAGCGCCTCGGGCTCGCTGCGGCGCTGCTGCGGCCCCGCAGGCTCCTGGTCCTCGACGAGCCCACCAACGGCCTGGACCCGCAGGGCATGCGTGAAATCCGCTCCCTGGTCAGGGAGCTGGCGTCCGACGGCACGACCGTCTTCCTCTCCTCCCACCTGCTCGACGAGATCGAGCAGGTGTGCACGCACGCCGCTGTCATGGCCCGTGGCCGGCTGATCACCCAGGGCGCGGTGAGGGACCTGGCGGCCGGTGCGCGCGGACGTCTCGTGGTGACCACCCCGGACGTGACCGACGCGGCCCGAGTACTGAAGGAACAGGGCGTGGCCGACGTCACCGTGGCGGAGGGCCGGGTGACGGGCGAACCGCCGGAGCGTGAACTGGCCGACGTGAACGCCGCACTGGTCACCGCCGGCGTCCGGGTCCGCGGCTTCGGAGTCGAGCGCGCTTCCCTGGAGGACGCGTTCGTGGCGCTGACGGGAGAGGGTTTCGATGTCGCGGGCTGAGGGTGCCGGGCGGGCCGAGCAGGCCGTGTCGGGGGCCGGCGGGACCGCGCCGGGCCGGACCGGGGCGCCCCCGACCGGAGCGTACCGGCGTCCGAACCCGCTGTGGACCTTCGGGCTGCTGCGCAGCGAGCTGGTGACCGTCTTCCGGCGCTGGCGCACGCTCGCGCTGCTCGCCGTCCTGGCGGCCGTGCCGGTCCTCGTCGGAGTAGCGGTCAAGATCGAGACGAGTGACGGCTCCGGCGTCGGCGGGGGACGGAGCGGCGGCGGGCCGGCCTTCATCACCCAGGTCACCAACAACGGGCTGTTCCTGGTCTTCACGGCGCTCGCCGCGACGCTCCCGTTCTTCCTGCCGATGGCGATCGGCGTCGTCGCGGGCGACGCGATCGCGGGCGAGGCGAACGCGGGCACGCTCCGCTACCTCCTGGTGGCCCCCGCCGGCCGCACCCGGCTGCTGCTCACCAAGTACGCGACGACCATGGTCTTCTGCCTCGTCGCCACCCTCGTCGTGGCCCTCTCGGCGCTCGCGGTGGGCGCGCTGCTCTTCCCCCTGGGCGACCTGACGACGATCTCGGGCACGCGCATCGGCTTCGCCGACGGCCTGGGCCGGGCCCTGCTGATCGCTCTGGCCGTCGCCGCGTCCCTGATCGGCGTGGCGGCCCTGGGGCTGTTCGTCTCGACCCTCACCAACAGCGGCATCGCGGCGATGGCGACGACGGTCGGCCTGCTGATCACGGTCCAGATCCTCGACCAGATCCCGCAACTGCACGCGCTCCAGCCGTACTTCTTCTCGCACTACTGGCTGTCGTTCGCGGATCTCATGCGCGACCCGGTCTACTGGGACGACCTCGTCCACAACCTGGGCCTGCAGGCCCTGTACGCGGCGGTCTTCGGCTCGGCGGCGTGGGCGCGGTTCACCACGAAGGACATCACGGCGTAGGACCGGACGCGGCGGCCTCGCAGGGGAACCGCGCGAGCCCCCGCGGCCGCCCGGCGAAGAACGTCTCGGCGCGTGTCAGGGCCTCCGTGTCCCCCGGCACGTCGCCGGGCCCGCTGCCGTTGCCGAGCAGGACCCCGCCGAAGCGCATCTTCATGTACGCGGCGGAGTTGTTGAGCGTGCCGACCAGCGGATCGGCGACCGACGGTTCCTCGTCGGCGAGGACGGTGACTCCCCAGAGCGTGCGCCCGGCCAGGGCCGCCCTGAAGCCGAGGCCGGGGTGCGCAGCCAGGCCGACCAGTGGTCCAGGTAGCGCCTGGTGCGGGAGGACACCGAGTACCGGTACAGCGGCGAGGCGATCACGACGCCGGTGGCGGCCAGGGTGGCGTCCAGGAGCGTCGCGAGGCTCCCCTCCCCGGACCGTCGGTGATCCGCGTCGTGCCGCAGGTCGGCGAAGTCGGGGAGGGGGTGCCCGGCGAGCGCGATCCACCGCTGTGGGACGCCGGAGGTCAGCTGCTCGGCGGCCCGGCAGCTCGGCGTCGCCGTTGCTGCGGGCGCTTCCGAGGACGAAGAGGAAGCGACGGCTCATGGGTTCCCAGGGTGCCGGACGTCTTGGCGGGATACCTGCGTGCGCATTATGTGTACACGCATATATCTGCCGGGAGGGGGTGCCGGCGGAAGGGGCGTCCAGGAGCGGTCGTGCGGGCCTCAGCGCATGCTCAGTGCTTCTTCCGCACGGAAAGGCGCAGCCCCGAGCCCTTCTCGCGCCGGGTGAACACCGCTCCGCCGCTCACCGTCGCGACGGGAGCCAGGGTCCCTCCGGGCAGGGCCTTCGGCGAGCCGGTGCTCACCCTGAGCTCGACGACCGGCTTGGTGGCGGTCTCTGTGTCGGTCACCCCGTAGGCGGTTCCGTCGTCGGCGAGGGCGACGATCTCGATGCCGCGGCGGGTTGTGTCGCCGGCCAGGCAGAGTGCCTTCCCCGACCTGACGTCGAAGACGACGGAGCCGAAGGCGAGGTAGGTGCCGTTGGGGGACATCACGGCCGAGTACGTGTCGTAGCGGGTGCCGTTGTCGCATGCCGTGCTCGCCAGCAGCCGGCCGCTCTGCAGGTCGTGCGCGGACCAGACGGCAGCGTCGGCGCCGTCGTTCGACCGCCAGTGGGCGACGAACATGCCGCCGCGGACGCCGACGAGGGTGCCGTTGCCCTCACCGCTGAGGCCCTTCGGCGCGTTGTCCTTGCTGGACCACGCGCCTGGCACGTCCAAGCCGCCCGACGCCCCCGTCACGACGGGGCCCTTCGGGCTGACGGCCACGACCGAGTCGTTCCAGCAGTTCGAGCAGTGGGGAAGCAGGGCGCCCGCGTTGTCGTACTGCCTCACCGTGCCCGTGGGCATGTCCACGACCGCGCTGTGCTTCTCGGTCCGATTCCACGTGATCAGCAGCCCCGCCCCGCCGTCACGGACCGTGGCCTGGTTCCGCCGGGCGTCGATGGGCACGGAGACGCGGTGCAACGGCGCAACCGAGCGGCCGGAGGCGTCGGCCGCGAAGATGGTGATCTGGGTCACCTGCTTGCTCTTGGTCAGGGCGTCGCCGGGCTGCTCTCCGATCGCCCAGGCGACGATGTAGGTGCGGCCTCCCTGCCGGACGGTGGTCAACCGGGGAGTCTGGACGGCGTTCACATCATCCGGGTCAATCACCGGTGTCCGGTACGGCGCACTCGTCCACCGCACCTTGCCCGTCGCACCGTCACGCGCCTGGACCACGTAGCCGTTGCCGGACCGGATGATGTAGGCGACCGTGTCGCCGTCCGTCGTCACCGGGTCGGCATCGGCGTCCTCCGACACCCAGTCGATCTCCTGGTCCCAGCCCCTTGCGCCGTCGTACTCGGGAGGTACTGCGAGCTTCACCGGCGCGGCGCCCGCGCTGCCCCCGGAGCCGCCTTCGCGGCCCGTGCCGCCGCCGTCGCTCGATCCGCATCCGGCGAGCAGCGCCCCGGCCAGGGCCGTTGCCGCGACGGTCATCCGCGTCCTGCGCATGTGCTGTTCTCCAACTGGGTGTCGTGCGGTGGTCATCCGCGTTCTGCCGGTAGCTGCTCGGCCGACCGGGTTGCGCATGTCAGCCCGCCGTGGGGCCGATGTCCAGCAGCAGCGCCATGACGCCGACGAGCGTGGCACTGCTGACGACCTCCCGCCGGGCGATCATTCCGGCGAGCCGGGAGAGCGGGATCCAATCCAGGCGGTCCGACTCGTTCCTTTCGGTGGGTGCGCCGGTCCGCCGGGCGTCGTCCGTGCGGAACACGAAGTGGCGGGCGTCGGTGATGCCGGCCGCGGGCTCCGCGTACACCAGCTTCCGCAGCGAGCCCGGACGCCACCCCGTCTCCTCCTCCAGTTCCCGCGCGGCCGCCTGCACGGCTTCCTCCCCGTCCTCCACCAGGCCCATGGGAAGTTCCCACGCCCAGGTGTCCGTGAGGAAGCGGTGGCGCCACATCATCAGCACGCGCCGTCGCTCGTCCATGGCGGCCGTCACAGCGACGTCCCGCAGCCTCACCACGTCGTAGTCGACCCGCGCTCCGTCGGGCTGCTCGACGTCCAGGGAGCGCAGCCGCACCCAGGGCGTGTCGTACAGAGAACGCTCCCCATGGACGGTCCAGCGCATGCGCGGTTCCTCTCGGTCGTCCGTTGCCGGCTCGGTCCACCGGCGGTCGTGATCGCGGCTGCCGCAAGCTCGTTGCACTCGTTGCATCCGGATGTCCGTCGCGCGGACGGACCGCGAGCCGTCACAGGACCGGAGCCACGGCCGCGCGAAGACCGGCCCGCGTCTCGGCGGCCCGTGCGACGGCGAGCAGCAGCGTCTCCCGGCCGTGCGCTGCCACCGGTTGCAGCCGTCTGCTGCTGCGCGGGTGCCATCTGTGCGACGGAGGATGACGGCTGCGTCGCGGCCGCGGGAGCGGCGAGCGGTGTCGTCGCCCCTTGGGCCGTCTGCTTCTTGGCCAGATAGGGGCGGGGCTCCACCTTCGTCGTCTCGGTCACCGGCAATCCGGGCATCCCCGGTCCGGAACATCTCCGGCCGCACCACCGGCTGGTCGTCGACTCCGGCTTCGCACCGCAGCCGGACGGCCCGGTCCGCGGGGACGTCCGGCACGCGGCATGCGTGCTCCTTCGTGCTCCACTGCACCCGCCTCCCGGGCCGGCCCTCGGGATCTCGTCAAGGATCTCGCCCCGGCATCAGCCGTCGTACGCCTCGACCGCCGGCGTCGCCTTCGCCCGGTGGCTGCCCTCCTTGCACCCCGCGAACGGGCCGCTGGGGGAGCGCAGTTCGGCGAGCACGGGCCCCAGGTGGTCCCGGTGCCACACCGCGGGGCCCGAGGCGCCCGCCGCCGGATCGGTGTACTCCTGCCAGGCCAGCCACAGCGCGTGCAGCCGGGCCACCGCCTCCAGGTGTTCCCACCAGCGGGGGCACCAGGGCTGCTGCGAGGAGACCTCGCGGCCGTAGACGGGCAGCAGGAGGTCGCAGACCCAGACGGCCAGACTGCGCATCTCCTCAGCGTACTCGCCGCCGTCCAGGTAGAGGATGAACGGCGGTGCTGCTGCGGGATGTTCCTCGATCGTGGTCATCGGACGGCTTTCTCTGCGGCGCGGGCGGTGATGGCCTTCACTTCGGCCTGGGCGGCGGCCTGGATGCGGTCGGCGCCCGGTTCGGCGTACCAGGGGCGCAGCCTGACCATGGCGGGCCTGATGCCGGTGGCCAGCAGCAGTGCGGTGCCCTTGGGCAGGGCACGGATGCGGTCGGCGGGCAGGATGCGCTCCAGGCGGTAGGAGGTGGAGCGGGAACGGCCGTCCTTGCTCTTGGAATAGCTGACCGTCGACACGTCGTGCTCGCCGACCAGCCGGGACACCTTCTCGACGAAGTCGGCGTCATCCAGGCCCGCGCCCAGCAGCTTGATGGTGGCCGCGCCCCACAGGGCGTCCATCCCGGCCTCGCCCCAGACACGTACGCCCTGCCGGTAACTCTGCAGCAGGGTAACGATGTTGATGCCCCGCGAGCCGAGGTGGGAGTACAGGTCGGGCAGGTCGGAGATGCGGCAGACGTTGGCGGCCTCGTCGAGCACCGCCGTCATCGGCGGGTCGAGGCGGCCGCCCATCCGCTCGGCGGCGACCACGCCGGCGCGCAGCACCGAGTCCGCGGCCGCCGCGATGACGCCCGCGGCCGAACCGCCGCCGTCCTTCGACAGCAGGTACAGGCTGTCACGTGACAGGGCGTGCTGCTCCGGCAGGAACTGGGGCATGTCCGGGTCCTGGGTCACCCAGGCGGCGATGGCCGGGTCGAGGAGGCAGGCCACGCACTGGCGGGCCGTCTCGTAGATGCCGTCCCGGGTCTCGACGGCGCCCTGGATGGTGCCCTGCAGTTGGTCGGCGAGCGCCGGCATGTTGGCGTCGCGCAGCAGGTCGATGGGGGTGCGGTCGGCGGGGTCGGCGAGCCACGCCAGCACCTCGCCGACCCCGCGCCCGCCCCGGTTCGCGGCGTGGAAGAGCGCGGTGAGCGTGTTCTGCGCCGCCGAGATCCAGAAGTCGCGCTTGGACGCGTCGTCGTTGACGGCGCCGACGAAATGGCCCGCGAGCCGCCTCGCGCCCTCGATGGTGACGGCGTCGGCGAGCATGTCCCACCACATGGCGCGCGGCGTGTGCGCGATGCCCTGCGGGTCGAAGACCCAGACGCGGCCGATGCGTTCGCGCTCGGCGCGCGTGACGCTGTAGACGTCCGCCTTGTTGGACGTCAGCAGCACGCTGCCCTGGGCGCGCAGCACGCGCGGCACGGCGATGCCGGTGGACTTGCCGGCGCGCGGGGCCATCAGGTCCAGCTCCACGTCCTCGTAACTGGAGCGCAACTCGGGCCCCTTCGGCTCCAGGTTGCCCAGGAGGTTGCCCGTCTCGTCCGGGTCCAGCCTGGCCGCCTTGGACAGCGACGGGCGCAGGGCGCGGGCCCGGGCGGCCGCACCCTTGGGGAGCATCCCGGCCAGTTCCCTGCGGCCGGCGAGGCCGCTGGGTCGGGACGTCCGGCCGCGTACGAGGGCGATCAGCACGACCACGAGGGCGACGAACCCACCGAACACCGTCACCATGCCGGCCGTCACCGCGCCGCTCGACGCGGCCGGCCACACGGCCCGCGGGCCGTCGTCGACCAGGGTCGCCAGGGTCCGCAGCGAGAACGGCGGCGGGTGCCAGCCCGCGCCGGACACCGCCGCGCCGAGCGTGCCGCCCAGCCAGGCCCCGGTGAAGGAGCCGCCGACGAGGACGGCCGCGCCCGGAATGATCCAGGGCAGCAGGTCGTCTCCCGAGGAGTGGCCCTTGCGCGCGGGGCGGGTACTCATCTCGGTGCCTCCGTCCGCTTGGTGAGGTTGAGTTCGTTTCCGGTCCAACGGGTGTTGGTGTTGTGCAGGTTGCGTTCCGTGTCCGTGATCGACACCTTGATCGGGATACCGGGACGGCCGCCGACCTTGATCAGGAAGCGGCCCCGGCCCGGGGGCTCCTCGTGGCCGCCGGTGCTGGCCCAGCCGGGCGGGGACGACCAGGAGGACACCAGCTCGATCTCGCGCTCCGACATGCCGACGATCTCGCCCAGTTCCCGCATCTCGGTGCGTGGGAGCCCCGCGCAGACGACCATGCCGGCGCGCTCGACGAAGCCGCGCGCCTTGGCCCGGTCGGCCTCGCTGCCCAGCGCCTCCGCGTCCTTGAGGGTGTGCGTGATCTTGGCGTCGCCGAGGCCGAGGGACCGGTTGAGCCGGGTCAGGGCATCGATCCGCTCGACGATGCCGGACGCGGCGCGCAGCGGCCGCCACAACTCGTCCAGCACGGTGAAGAACCAGCGCTGGGGGGCGAGTCCGGCATCCGCGAGCGCGTGCGCCGCAGCCACCGTGCCGAGCCCGTCGGACCAGGCGGCGAGCATCGCGGCCGCGGTCAGCTGGGTATCGGCCTCGCCGATCCGTGAGATGTCCACGCACACGGCGGGCGACGCCGGATCGATCCTCGTCGACGTCTCGGCCGCGAACGTGTCGCCCAGGGGACCATCGAGGACACCGAGCAGCGAGCGGTGCAGCGGGTCGACCGCCTCCTGGTAGCGGGTGACGTCGCCGCGGTCCAGGGTCACCGCGCGCACCCGGTCCGGGCCTTCGTCGAGGACCCGCAGCAGATCGGGCAGGAGCGGGGTGCGACCCGACTTCGTCCGATCGGTCAGGTGGTGAAGACAAGCGGAGAGCACGGACTGTTCGTGGTCGTCCATCGGCCGTCCGCGCACGATCGTGATGAGCGCGGCGACCATGTTGAGGACGCGGCCGTGCGCCTCCGCGGCCAGGACCCGCCCGCGCTCGCCGCCGATCCGCAGCGCGGCCTCGCCCATCGCACCCGGGTCGAGCACGTTGATGCCGCCGACGCCGCGTCCGATGGAGATCACCTGGCCGCCCAGGGCCCGCACGGTGTCCGCGTAATCGGGCTTGAGGTCACCGAGCACCAGCGGGGTGACGCCCGTCGCCGCCATGCCGATGAGTATCCGGTTGACCAGCGTCGACTTGCCCAGGCCCGGCATGCCGAGCATGAACAGCGAGGGGTTGGAGATGTAACGGGCCCGGGTGAACCAGGAGATGGGGTCGCCGCACACGGTCGCGCCGGTGTGCAGGTGCTGGCCGAGCGGCACGCCGGTCATGGGGGCGCCCGATCCTGCGGCGAACGGCCACAGGCCGCACGCCTGCACGGTGGTCGCGCGCCACATCGAAGGCGGGTCGAGGTGGCCGACCTGGCCGCCGCCCGGCCCGTACCAGCCGCGCGGCGGGGCCACGGACGGGGGCTGCGGACGTCGCTTCCCGCTCACAGGGCCTCCCTGATCTGGTACGGGACGAGGGTGTGCTCCCAGGGCAGGACGCCGACCGGCAGCGTGCAGGTGAAGGCGGACGCCTGCATGCGGTCGGCGCTGCGCATCAGGATGCGGGAGGACGCCTGGAGGTTGCGTACGGTGATCGACGCGTCCTGGAGTTCCTGCTCCTGGTCGACGGTGACCGTCACCATCAGCGAGAACTCGACCAGGCCGGCGCCGGACGCCTCCTCGGCCGCGGTCTGCTCGGCCGCCCGAATCTCCGAGGAGGCGCGGGCCTGGACGAGGCCGCCGCGCGAGGACGCCATGAAGTGGGCGGAGCGGCGGTCGGACTCCACGATGCGGGCGGAGGTGGCCGGATCGATCGGCCGGTAGACCAGCGAGACCCGCTTGCGCCGGGTGCCGGGCGCCGGCTCCAGAAGTCCGCGCAGCACGCTGGAGCGGACGGTGCCGCGCGGGGCGAGCGTCAGCAGCCAGGTACGGGAGATGCCCGAGTCGTGCTTGTACGAGGAGACGGTCTCGACCGCGGCCGCCGGGCCGGAGTCCTCCCACTCCAGGCCGGTGGTGGCGTGCTCGGCGCGGGCGCTGAGCACGTCCGGCGCGACGGCAGGGTCGTACGCCACCCGCACGATCTCGGCGATGCGCTCGGCCGAGAGCGGGTACGCGGACCCGCCGCCTGCGGCGACCAGCCCGGACAGCAGTCCGGGAAGCCGCATGGACAGGTCGGTGATGACGTCCTCGACGTCCCGCTTGGGGCCGCCGGTGGGGCCGTAGGTCAGGGCGATGTACGTGTGCATCTCCGAAGAGGCGGTCGGGTAGCGCTCGACGACCTCCTCCATCACGGCGCGGGCCGCGGCCGGGGCGTCGGGGGAGATACGGGGCAGGACCTCGGCGGCGAGCCGGGTGCCGGTGTCGGGGGCGGTCTCGACGACGACCTGGGCGCCGCGCAGACCGGGCTCATGGGCGAGCCGGGACAGCCAGTCGCCCCAACACGCCACCCAGATGTCCACCTGCTCCGGGTCGACGAGCGAGCCTCCGTCGGGCTCGCAGGCGAGGACCAGCGTGTACAGGTTGCGGCCCGGGTGGTGGATCACGCCGAACGGGCGGTCGTAGGCGTCCCGGCCCTCGTGCATCTGGGTACGGGCGAGCAGTCCGGGCGGCTGGAACCGGCCGCCGGGGCGCCGGGAGAGGGGCCCGGAGACGTAGGTGGTGGAGCCGTTCGCCTTCCGCTTCATCCAGCCGATGCGGAGGGCGAGGACCTGGTAGACGTTGCGGCCGTCCGCCGTGCGCAGCGCCAGCGGGGCGAGGAAGAGGGCCGTGGGAACGAGCACCAGGATCGCCGCTGCCAGGGAGACCAGCGAAGCCAGCAGCGCCACGAGGAGACCGCCGAAGGCGACGACGGTTCCGAGCAGGCCCAGAGGGCCGAGACCGGGGCGGCGAGGGCGCCGCCAGTTCCCGTAGGTGGGACGCGTCAGGGCGTCGGTGGACATGAGTTCCTTCTTCCGGCTTCAGCGGTTGGGGGCGGTGGGTGCGGGGACGGAGGCCGGAGGCGGCCGGGCTCGTGGTGCGGATGCCCGGCCGCCGTCCGGGGGCCCGGCAGGCGGACCGCCTACTGGTTGTGGCCCTTCATCCCGTCGTTGTCGTCCAGGGAGTGCGCCGCCTCACTGGCCGCGGCGACCGCGGTCTGCGCGACGACCGTGGCGGCCTGCACGGCCAGGGCCGCACCACCGGTGGCGGCACCGGCCGCGGCACCGGCGGCCGCTCCGCCCGCGGCTCCGGCTCCGCCGGCTCCGCTCGCGCCTGCGCCTCCGCCTGCCGTCGGAGCGGGGGCGCCGGCTCCGGCGGACGGGGAGCCCTTCGGGCTGGAATCGCCGCCGCCCCCGCCCCCGCCGCCTCCGCCCCCGCCTCCGCCGCCCGTGGAGCCTCCGGCGATGCTGACCGCACCGCTGGCCAGGTTGTTGACGGCGTTGAGCGCGACCGTGCCGCCGGAGGTGCTGCCCAGCGCGGCGGTGGCCGGGACGATCAGCTTGAGCAGGGCGGGCAGGGCGAAGACCGACAGGATGAGCATGCCCATGCCTGCGATGGTCTGGTTCAGGTCCTTCGTGTCCTTGGTCATGGCTGTGGCCGAATAGATGATCAGAGCCGCCGCCGGCTTGTACAGCAGCCAGGCCGCGAGCCAGCCGGTGTGCTTCTTCCACCAGCCCTCGCCCCACCCGGTCATGGAGGAGACGGCCGCGAGCGGCAGCGTGCCCACCAGCATGATCAGCACACCGATGCGGATGTACATGAGGCAGATCTGCACGAAGGACGACAGCATGACCAACAGGCCGAAGATGAGGACGAGTCCGGGTGAGTTCAGAGTCATCACGCCGAGGATCTTGGATGCCTGGTCGCCGAGATCGGACTTCGCGTAGATGTCCTGAGCGTACGCGTCGGAGGCGGTGGTGAGCGCCTGCACCACGGGCACCGCGAGTCCGCCGACCAGGAGCACCTTCCACATCCCCATGAACGCCTGCTTCATGGGCTGGCCTCTGCGGTCGAGGGCCATCTTGATCGCAGCGATGAGCAGACTCCCCACGGCTACGTAGCCGACCAACCAGCTGGTTACGCCGTGGATGTCCGAGGTGGGTTGAGCCGGGTCCGCGATGTTGATGTTCATCCAGACGCCGTTCAGCGCCTTCAGCGTCTCCGACGTCGCGTCGCCGATCGCCTTGGCGAAGGCCTCGACGCCACCGTTGGCGAGCTGTTCACCCCCTTTGGAAAGGCCCCACTTGATGCCGTCGCCGACGCAGTCGTACACCTTCCAGCTGCAGGACATTTCACTTCCCCCAAGTGACGAAGCCGTTGGTGCCGCTCACCTGCGATGTCCCGGAGTAGATCGTGCCGTCCGGGTCGGGTGCGACCTTCCAGTCGCCGTCCTGCCAGCGCACCGTCATCGAAGTGGCGCCGTACATACCCGCGCTGGGGCCGCGAACCAGGATCATCACCGTCGCCTGCTGCTTGCTGTACGAGAGGACGGTGAACCCGGCGTAGCCACCGGCGTCGGCCTGGCCGGAGGTGGGCTTGTCCTCCTCCTTGGAGCGGGTGGCGATCAGTGCGTCCCTGCCCGCCCCCGGCACGACCTGCCGATCCACGACCTCGCGCCAGCCGGGGTAGCTGAAGTGATCCGTGATGGCCTGGGCGGCGAGCACCGCCCCCATCGGTGTGTGCGCGTAGCAGGACCAGACGGGGCCGTCGAACTTCAGCGGGCCCGCGGTCTTCGAGACGGGCACCAGTCCCGTTCCGTCGGCCTTCCAGGAGAAGTCCTTCGGCGGCGCCGTCGGCTTCGCCTGATCGCTGTCGTCGGTACGGCAACCGGCGGGCCGGGCGTCCGGGCTCTCGCCGCCGGCACTGCGGGAACTGCTGTGGCTTGGGGCCGGCGAGTCGGAGGCGTCGGGCGTCCCGTTGTCGCCACGGGTCATCAGGGTGTAGACACCGAGGACGATCAGGACCAACAGGAACCCGGCCGACAGGATCCAGCCTCGCTGCTGCCAGAACGGCTGCTCCCACTCTCCGCTGCCCCCGCGGGGCCGGCCGGACTTCATCATGGGTTCCTTCCCTTCTGTTGAGGCCCCGCCGGATCAGCCGAAGACGAAGGTGACGACGGGGCCCGCGGTGGCCACGAGGACGCAGCCGCCGAGGACCATGCCGAGCCGGCCCATGTGTTCCGAGCCCTCGCCACGGCGCATCGAGATCGCCATCATCGCGCCGGTGATCAACACGCCGGCGACGCCCGCCGCGGTACCGGCCCAGGCCAGAATGCCGAGGACCGTGTTGACCTTGCCGGTGAGCGCCCCGGGGGCGTTCCGGGTCGGGTTGGGCACCGATCCGTCCGCGAGAACGACGTACGTGTGGGCCTTGGCGGCGAGTGCCTTGATCATGAGTTCTCCCCGATTGGGTCGGCCAGGGGGGCCGAGAATGTGCTTGAGCGTCAAATAGCTTGTGTCGTAGGCGTCATGTGAGCCTGACGAGCGAACTGGGCCACGGGCAACCGGCGTAGCGATCCGCCGCCACCCAGTGACGTGTCCGTGACAGAAGTGACGATCTGGGAGGGCGCCGCGCTGGGCTCAGCCGGAGGTGTTCCAGAAGTCCAGGCCCACGAACTGGACGAGGGGGCCCGCGCAGGCCGCGATGACGCACGCGCCCATCACGATGAGGTACTCGCGCAGATGTTCCTCGGCGTCGCCCGTCTTCAGCGCGATGGCCATGCGGGTGCCGACGATCATCAAGCCGGCCACTCCTGCCGCGGTGACCAGCCAGGCCAGGTAGCCGAGGACCTGGTCCAGGCCGCCCGTGACCGAAGACGGCGGGGCGTACGCCTGGTCTGCCAGCATCAGGCCGGCGTTCATCGGTTGCTCCTCACATGTGTGTCTCGTGCGGGCGGCACAGAGGTCAGGGCCGCCAGTTCCGCGGTCTCCCGCGGCGGGGGGACGGTGAGGTCCCCCGTGCGCCAGGCGGCAACCCAGGGCACCCGGTGGACCTTCACCACCGAGCCGATCACCTTGATCCGCTGCTGCAACGGCCGGGGCAGTCGCCCGGGCGCGTCCGCGACCAGCGCGACGGCGACCAACTCCAGCCCCGGCGGCTGCTCGCCTCGCCGGAAGAGGTCGAGGGTGCGTGAGACGGCCTGCAGCCCGGCGGCGTGGGTACGGGCCACCAGCAGGACGCCGTCGGGCTCGCCTCGGTCGGGCCGGGGCCAGGAGCGGCCCGTGTCGACTCCGCCGAAGACCGCCGCCAGTGTCGAGGCGCCGGCACCGCCGTGCGCGGCCACCCAGGCCAACCTCCGGTGGCCGACGGCCGTTTCGGCGGCCGACCGGGTGGCCTGCGCCGGTTGCTCAGGTGTGATGACGGGCCCACGGATCCAGATCTCCGGGCCGTGCGGCGGGCTCCCTTGCACCTGCAACTCATCTCCCCCGAGGCGCGATTGGCAGTCCTGCAGTGCGATCATCGCCGATGAACGGGGGATGGACAGCACGGTGTGAGGCTCTGGGACACGTTTGTGACCCGCTGGTTACTCACGTGCCGTCACTTCCCAGCGAAACTCAACAGGCCACAGGGCAGCACCAGTTGACGCTGAGGGGAGCGGATGTCGAAGGACGGGGGAGGGACCGTCGGCTGGGTGGTCGGCGGGGGGATCGCCGCGGTCATGCTGCCGGTCATCATGATGGTCGCGGTCAGCGGCAACGAGTCCTCCAAGGCCCAGGCCGACGAACAGGGCGGCGTGGGCGGCGGCCTCAAGAACGGTTCGGTGCGAGCGGAGTACGTCCCTTGGGTCCTCAAGGCCGGTTCGATGTGCGACGTCATCAAACCGGCTGTCATCGCCGCCCAGATCGAGGCGGAGTCCGGCTGGAACCCCAATGCCAGATCACCGGTGGGCGCCGAGGGCCTGTCCCAGTTCATGCCCGGCACCTGGCCGTCCTGGGGCAGGGACGAGGACGGCAACGGCCGTGCGTCCCCGTACGACCCGGCCGACGCGATCATGGCGCAGGGGCGCTATGACTGCGCCCTCGCCAAGAACGTCGAGGGGTACAAGAACCGGGGAGAGGCATCCGGCGAGACCCTGGACCTGGCCCTCGCCGCGTACAACGCGGGCCCGGGAGCCATCGAGCAGTACCACGGCATGCCGCCCTACACCGAGACGCGGAACTACGTCGCCCGCATCAAGTCGCTGATACCGAAGTACGAATCGATCGACGACGCTCCGGGCAAGGTCCCTCCGGGCCAGCAGATGGCCATGCCCCTGCGCGGCAACCCGCCGGTCACCTCCCCGTTCGGCATGCGCATGCACCCGATCCTGCACGTGTGGAAGCTGCACACCGGCATCGACTTCGGGGTCCCGGCGGGCACGCCCTTCCTCGCCGCCCGGGACGGCAAGGTGACCTTCGCGGGCTGGTCCAAAGGCTACGGCAACCGCGTGGTCATCTCGCACGGCACCATCGGCGGCAAGCGGGTCTCGACGACGTACAACCACATGTCCGCCATCAACGTCTCCGTGGGGCAGCAGATCAAGGTCGGCCAGCAGGTCGGAGCGGTCGGTTCCACCGGCTACTCGACCGGTCCGCACGCCCACTTCGAAGTCATGGTGAACGGAAAGTACGTGGATCCCGCGCCGTGGCTGGGGCTGAAGTGATGAGGGCACGGTGGCAGGCGGCCGAGCAGGACGGGACACGCGAGGGGGACAGGATGGCAACGACCAGGGCGCAGGCGGGCGAGCGGGCGCCGGAGCGGCCGCGCCCACGGGCGGACCGGCACGGCGCGCGGACGGGCTCGGGGCGGGCCGCGCGCAGGGCCGCGGCCGCCCTGCTCGCATCCGTCACCGGTCTCGCCCTGCTGTCCGGCTGCGGACTGCCCGACCACAGGGACACCGCGGGGCAGGGTGGCGCGTCGGCGCAACCGTCCGTGGCGCCCAAGGCGCCGGTGCCGTCCGGAAAGCCCCTCGGCCCCGACGCGCACGTCCCGGCCCCCGGCGCGGTGGATGACAACGACGCGACCGCGGTCTCCAAGGCGTGGGCCGAGGTGGCGTACGGATACGACACCAAGTACGACACGAGCCCGCACGACGCCGTGCTGCGTGCCACACGCTGGTCCACGGAGCGCAAGGCGGCCGCCGAACGGTCCTATCACCCGGCCAGCGGTCCCGGGAACGACTGGAACACCTGGGCGAAGCACCGTGCCTGGACCGCGGTGACCGTGAACATCGAATTGGAGGACGACGCCCCGAAGGACAGCGAGAGGGTGGCGTACCGCTCCCTGGTCATCGAGGGAACGGCGCACGGCCGTGACGGCTGGACGGGTACCGGACCGCGGCTCAACGCCTATGTCGAACTGGTACGTTCGGCCGTCGGTGAGCCGTGGCGGGTGGACGACGTGACGGTGGTGGAGGCAGTGGCCCCGCCAAGCCCCGAGCAGTCGACGGCTTCCGACTCCGGCTCCGACTCTTCCGCCCACTAGAGGGAACCGATGTCCAGATTCAGTCGCGGTGAAGGCAGGCGACAGAAGCGTCAGCCTGGACAGGGGCAGCAACCCGTGCCCGGGTTGACGCCCATCGACGTCCACGTGTCGGCCGACGGGAACGCCACGGTGGGTGGCCTGCCCGTCGCCGAAGGCCCCGGTGAGAGTGTCCAGGACACGGTGTTGAACTACCTCCACCGCCTGGTCCTCGCCACCGGGCACCCGGTGGCCGCCACGGTCCACGACGAACGGATCGGCTTCAGCACGCCCATCCAGGTCGTGGCGGACGGCTCGAGCCGGTTCACGGGGGAGCCGGTCCGATTCGCTGCGGCTGCGGTCACGCCTGCGGGTGCGGTCACGCCTGCGGACACGGGTACGGACACGGGCACGGACACGGGTACGGACACGGGTACGGGTACGGGTACGGGTGCTTCTCCTCGGCAGGTTCCCGAGGTTCCGGTCGCCGAGACGTCGGCGCAGCCGCAGCACGACAGGGCCACACGGGCGCTGAAGGCGGTGCCGGATCCGACGCCTGGGCCGACGCCCGGGCCGACGCCTGGGCCGACGCCCGGGCCGACGCCTGGGCCGACGCCTGGGCCGACGCCCGTGTCGTCTCCGGTCGCCGAGCCCGCGCCGGCCCCGGCTCCCGCGGGGGCCACCGTCCCGTCGCTGCTCGCGGAGCCCGTCCTGCGGATCAACGAGGCCGTGCGGATGGGCCGGATCGAGTCGGCTGCGGCCATGGCGGAGCAGAGCATCGCCTCGGCGTCGCAGACGCTGGGCCCGGAGCATCCCGAAGTGCTGCAGCTACGTGAACTCGCCGCGTACATCGCCTATTTGGCGGGTGATGCACAGCGCTCCTTCACCCTGTCCATGGAACTCGCCAGGGTACGCAGGCGTCAGGAGGACGCGCGGGCCGTCGTCAATGTCCAGAGCGCGGCGGCCGCGTGGCGAGCCGTGCGGGACCCGTCGCAGGGGCTCGCCCTCGGTCGTGAACTGATCGGTCTGTGGAGCGAGCTGGCCGTCGACGGCGGCCCGGCCGCGGCCGACACCCAGCAACTGGAGGCGGCCCGCGTCCGCATGGACCGTCTCGCCGAACGCGCCCGCGTCCTCGCGGACAACCCCTACGCACGGAGTCCCCACGCCCATGGCCAGTGACCACGAACCCCACCGCCGTGGGGACCGAGCATCGGCGCGACAGGACGACGGCGGTCGCCGCCTGGCAGCGGCCCGTCGCAGCTCCCCACGGGTTCGCGTCGAGGTGAACGTCAACGAGCTGACCGGCACGGTGAGCTGGCGCACCCTCGGACAGAGAACTCCCGCCGGCACCCGGGGACGCGGCACGCGCACGGATGCCCAGCGGGGCGAACGGCCGGATACGACGCCCGTGCGCCGCGAGCGGGCCGCCGCGCTCCGCTCGGCCGGCCTCGACCCGGCACGCGCCCGTGCGCGCGGTGCCGCCCCGATCCCCACCCACCCCGCGGCCGTCCAGGCCGCCGTGAGCACACCGGTGGAATCCCTCCCGCCGGACCGACTGAACGGCCACTTGGCACGGATCGCCGTACTCCGCTCGGAACTCGCAGGTGACCTGGGACGCGGCACACGCATGCCTTCGGCCGTGGCGGCCCGGCTGCGCTCGGCCGCCTCACCCGCCGACGTGCACGCGCTGTCCGCCGCACACGCGGCGTCCGTACGCACAACGGGCCACCGTGCCGGTCCCGCCTACCGCCCTGCCGCGCCTGCCACCGGCGCGGCGCCGGCGCCCGTGCCCCGGTGAAGCCGACAACGGCCGATCCCGGAGCAAGTCGCGGACACGAGCGGCGAGTCGGGAACGCGCCGTTTTCTAGACTGCAGTTTTCCCCCACCGCTCCGGGTCGGTGGGCGGCGAATGCGAACCGAGTCGGAAGGAAGGCAGACATGGGCGAGAGCCGTGACGACGAACCTGTTTCCAGAGAGGACATCCGAGCCGAGTGGCGTGCCCTCGTCGAGTCCGGGGAAGCCCTTCCGGGATCGGGCCTGGCCGCACTGAGTGCCCGCATGCGGGCTACGGGGAACTGGCCGGAGGACCTCCGCTCGGCACCGGTGATCATCGACACGGACATCGGCGGTGACGCCGATGACGCACTGGCGGTCGCGGCGGCGGCCCGTTCCCTGCCCCGGCTGGCCCTGGTGCTGACCAGTGACGAGACCGGGCCGGCTGTCGGCCATGGGGCGAGGGCGAGGTTCGCCAGGCTTCTGCTGGACCTGACCGGCCGTACGGATGTCGCGGTCGTCTCGGGTGTCTCCCTCGGGGAGACCGGGTACTTCTGCGCGGACGGCCTGGTGCCCGACGAGCTGCCGCCCCAGCCGACCGACGTGGTGGGCGCGGTGCGCGCCGTGTGTGCGGCCGTGCCGGGGCCCGTGCAGTGGGTCGGCATGGGCCCTCTCAGCAATCTCGCCCTGGTACTGGAAGCGGCTCCCGAACTGGCCTCCCGGCTCCATGTCACCCAGATGGGCGGAGCCCTGAACTACCGCGACCCCAGCCGGGCCGAACACAACTTCCGGCTGGACGTGCCGTCCGTGCACAAGGTCTTCGATGCGGTGGGCAAGGGTCTGCTGCCGACGCCGCACTTCGTCACCTCCGAGGTCACCTTCATCCCGGACATCGAGATCACGGCCGGCCACCCGGTCCACAGGGCCCTCGCCGCGCCGGGTTCACCGGCCTGGGCCGCCCTGCTGGTGACACACATGCGGCAGTGGTTCGAACGCTTCCACCCGGGCACCATGCAGCACGACGCACTGACCCTGTCGGCCGCGCTCCAACTGCCCTTCGTCGAATTCGACAAGATGCCAGTGGCGGTGGACGGCATCGGACGCACCACCCGCTCCGAGGCGGGCGTGCCGGTCTGGCTGAGCCTGTCCGCCCGTTACCCGGCGTTCATGCGGTGGCTCTCACAACGGCTGGACCCGGTCTGGAGCCCGGCGGAAAAGGGGCCTGATGACGTTGCGCCCCGTTGACGAACTGTACGGCCACGTGACCGACGTCCACGCGGCCTACGGCCTCACGGACCCCGCGCAGCGGTTGGCGGTGGAGGAGGCGTACTCGGTCTTCCGCGAGCACAGTGGTCCGTTCATGGTGTCCGTCGCCGCGGAGATGCTCGACGACCTGCGATCGGACGTCCGGCAGGACCCGGACAGGGTGATCGCCTTCCTGGGCCGGGACGGGCACAGCCTGGCCGCGGCCGTGCGCGGGCTCGATCCGGAGTTCTTCGACCGGCACTGCCGCGAGGTGGTGGTGTCCAGGGCGGTGGTCGATGCGGCGCTCCAGGACCTGGAGAAGAACGCCGGAGCAAGCTTTCCGCAGGCCGAGGCATTCCGCGGCGCCCGCAAGAAGGTGGACCCGGGGGACGTCGACGGTTCCTATCGGTACCTCACGGACTACCTGCGCGCCTCAGGTGTCCCGATGGGGCTTCCGGGCAGCTCGGTCACCGTGGTGGACACCAGTTTCAAGGGCACGGTCCAGGAACTGATGTCCGCGGCCTACCCGCAGACGGAGATCCAGGGCAGATACGCGTTCCTGGCGCTCTCCCCGGACGACCCCCACCCGGAGGCCAAGAAGGGCTACGTCTTCCATCAGGAACCGGACGCCGTCTGGCAGGGGCTTCCCCAGCCGTACCTGCCGGAGCAGCGTTCGCAGACCTTCGGCAACCAGGACGCGCTCGGTGTCGTCGAGGAGACACTGCACGGGCCGATGGGCAGTCCGCTGAGGGTCACGGCACAGGGCCCCCGGCAGTTACCCCAGCAGGTGGACCAGCAGCCTCTGGTGGGCATCAACCCGGTGGTCGTCGGGGAGCAGTACCGTGATCCGAAGGCGCGCGAAGCCGTCAAGGCGGTCGCCATACTCGCCGTCCACGACAGCGCGGTGGAGGCGGCGCGGAGCCGGGACGCGGGGCGCGACTGGAGGGGCGAACTCCGGCAGGCGCGGGAGAGTTTCACCGACCAGGTGCGGTCCTGGGTGTCCCGGGACGGCCGGGCCGACGGCAGGCTCGCCGCTGTCCTGGACAGCTTCGTCCGACGCGTCGACAAGAACGTCGTCAAGGACCTCGACAAGGCACTGAAGCAAGCGGGGGTGGACCAGCGGGCGGCCGAACCGCTCTGGAGACGGTTCGGCGAGTTGAAGAGCCTGGATGACAAGAAGCAGTTCCTGAAGGACGCCACCACGCCGACGCCTGGCAGCGGCAAGACACCGCAGGAGCACCTGAGCGGGGTCGTGGCCGCGTCCGGTGCGTCTTTGTCACCGCAGGCCGGTGGCGCGGGAACGTCGATAGCCAAGGCGGCGGGCCTCCACCGCAGGGGGCGGGCCCCGGGGACCCCTGGCTCGCAGAACTCCTCGAACCAGCAGACCGGCAAGACCGCGAGCAGCGGGCCTTGGGGGGTACCACGGCAATTCGGGAAACCACCGCCGGGGAACAACAGCGGCGGGCCGAAGCGCTGAACAGCTCGCCCGCAGAGCCGTTCGCGGCTTCTGGAACGAGCCTGTGACGCCATGGTGACGTGAAACCGTGGGTGAGCGGAGAGACTCGACGGCAAGCATGTGACGGGCCCCGGCACATCGGAGTGAGGGGACAGATGCCTCGACCCAGCCGCGAGAAGAAGCGGGAACAGAAGCGCTCGGCCTCCTCGGCCGTTCCGGAGGCGGTGCCGATGGAGGTCCGCGTCCCCGCGGCCGGGCCCGGTACGGGCACCGCGTCGATCGGCGGCGTACGGGTCGTCGCGGCCGACGGCGAGGAGATCGAGCAGGCCGTCCTGAACCACCTCCACCGCATCGCCCTCGCCACCGGCCATGTCGTCCGGGCCACGGTCCAGGACGAGCGGATCGGGTTCGTGGTGCCGATCCGAATCTCGGTGGACGGATCGAGCGAGTTCGCGGGCGAGCCGGTGCGGGTGGCCGTGCCCGCGGCGCCGCCACCCGCCGTGCCGACGGCGTACCCCGGGCAGCCGTCCGCCCGGGCCACGCCGCCTCGTGAGCCGGAACGTCCGCGCCCGGACAAGCAGACGCACGTCCTGCGCGCGGTGGAGGAGCAGGGACCCACGGGCGGAACCACGGCTCCGACGTTCCCCCTGCGAGCGGTACCGGAGTCGGCGGCGGGGCCCCGGCCACCGCATCCGACGGCGGCACCGGGCGGCGGCACCGCGTCGACGCATGTGCTGCGGGCCGTACCGGAGGAGGCGGCATCCCGCCCCGAGCGGGCGGCGGGAACACCCGCACAGCCGCGAACGCATCGGCCCACGCCGGAGCCCGCGGCGCATGCCGCGGCGGCCCGGCCCCCTGTGCGGGCTCCCGAGCCGTCCGGTCGGCCCGCGGTGCCGCAGCGTTCCGCGCCGGTTCAGCCGCCTTCGCCAGTGCGCGAGCCTTCGCCGGCGCGGTATCCAGCGCCCGCTCGGGAACCCGCCGCGGACTCTCGGCCCGCGGAGATCCATGAGTCCGCGGCGGTACCGCCTCCCCCCGCCGAGACTCCCGACCGCCCTGGCTGCACCGCTGCCACCTTCGTGCTGCGGGCCGTGCCCGAGCAGGAGCCGTTGATCAGCGCGACATCCGGGCCCGCGCAGGTGCTGCCGGAGGGTGGTGCCGTCGCTCCCGGTACGGTCCCGGCCCCCACCGGCACCTTCGGTCCGCCTCCGGTCCTCACCATGCCCGAGCCGGCCCCCGCCTGGAAGGCACCCGTGACCGGGCCGGACAAGCCGAAGACGCTCAGGCCCGACTTCGCACTCGACCCCGACTCGCACTCCGCTCCCGTGGGCAAGCCCTCCCCGGCCCCGCCGACCGCACCGGCCGCCGGGACCGAGGAAGCGGCCAAGGAGCCGCCGGTGCGGGAGTTCGACTCCGTGGCCGAGGCGGTGCTCGCGCCCGAGCCGGAATCCGCAGCCCCGGGCGGGACGGCCGGGCCGGTTGCCGAGCCCCTGGCCCGGATCAACGAGGCCGTGAAGCACGGTCGGATCAAGGAGGCCGCGGGGATGGCCGAGCAGGCCGTCGCCGAGGCAGCCACGGTCCTCGGCGACACCCATCCCGACGTTCTGCGCCTGCAGGAACTAACCGCCTACATCGCCTACCTGGCCGGTGACGCGCTGCGCTCCTTCCATCTCTCCCTGGACCTGGCCCGGTTGCGCCACCGCCTGCGCGACCCGCGCGGCGCCTACGGCAACGTGCAGAGCGCGGCGGCCGCCTGGCGTGCCGTCCGCGACCCGATGCAGGGCCTGCACCTCGGCCGCGACCTGATCGCCGTGTGGACGGAGCTCGCTGCGAACGAGGGCCCCGCGGCCGACGACCTTGACCAGCTCGAAAAGGCCCGCAGCCGCATGGGCCGCCTCGCCGAACGCGCCCGCACCGCCCTCGGCGGCGCGCACCCCTACGCACGGTGATCCGAAGAACCCGGGAACTCGAGCCCCGGACCCCGAGGCCCCCGGGCCTACAGCGCGGTCTCCACCGGATCGGTCCCCGCCGCCGCACCGTCCGCCCGCTGCGCCGTGGCGCCCACAGCTTGAGCGGCGACGCCGGTGCCCGGAGCGCCGACGCCGGGCCTGAGCGTGCGGGCCGTGCGGCGGGCCGTGCGCAGTGCGTCGCCGGTCAGCAGGGACAGCGCGAGCCAGACCAGCGCGAAGCCCGTCCAGCGCTCGGGCGGCATCTCCTCGTGGAAGTAGAGGATGCCCAGCAGGAACTGGAAGACCGGCGCCAGGTACTGGAGCAGGCCGATCGTGGACAGCGGCACGCGGATCGCTGCCGCGCCGAAGCAGACGAGAGGGAGGGCGGTGACCAGGCCGGTGGCGGCGAGCAGCGCCGCGTGCCCCGGTCCCTGGGAGGTGAACGTCGAGTCGCCCCGTGCCGAGAGCCACAGCAGATACACCAGCGCGGGCACGAACTGCACGGCGGTCTCCGCCGCCAGCGACTCCAGGCCGCCCAGGTTGACCTTCTTCTTCACCAGACCGTAGGTGGCGAAGGAGAAGGCCAGGCAGAGGGAGATCCACGGCGGTCGGCCGTAGCCGATGGTCAGCACGAGGACGGCGGCGAGACCGACCGCGACCGCCACCCACTGGGCCGGCCGCAGCCGCTCCTTCAGGATCAGCACGCCCATCGCGATGGTGACGAGCGGATTGATGAAGTAGCCGAGTGATGCCTCCACCACATGGCCGGCGTTGACGGACCAGATGTACACGCCCCAGTTGACGGTGATGACCGCCGCCGCGACGGCTATCAGTCCCAGCCTGCGCGGCTGCCGCAGCAACTCCCCGGCCCAGGACCAGCGCCGCAGCACCAGCAGCGCCAGGGCGACCAGGCCCAGCGACCAGACCATGCGGTGGGCGAGGATCTCCATCGCCCCGGCGGGCTTCAGCAGGGGCCAGAACAGGGGGACGAGCCCCCACATCCCGTACGCCGCGAAGCCGTTCAGCAGACCTGTTCGCCGCTCACCCTTCGACTTCCCGGTCACGGGCCCCTCCTTCTCGCGCGGCTGCTTGGTGCAGCTCCACGAAGGTAGCGCCGAGGGCCCCTGCCTGTCATACCCGTATCGCCATACGGTCATGACAGGCGGGGTTGCGGGGATGTCCGAGGGTCCGGCGTGCGGGATCAGTCCTTGAGGGCGGCGGCGATCGCGTCGGCGATCGGGGTGGTGGGGCGGCCGGTCAGACGGGACAGGTCGCCGGTGGTGACGGCCAGCTCGCCCCGCTCGATGGCCGTGTCGACGCCCGCGAAGACGACGGCGAGCGGCTCGGGCATGCCGACGCCGGTCAGGATGCCGGTGTAGACGTCGGCCGGGACGGGGGTGTACGGGATCCGCCTGCCGGTCTGCCGGCTCAGCTCGGCGGCGTACTCGGCGAAGCTCCACGCCGTGTCGCCGCTCAGCTCGTAGGTCGCGTTCTCATGGCCCTCTCCGGTCAGCACCGCGACGGCGGCCGCCGCGTAGTCGGCGCGTGCGGCTGTGGCGAGTCGGCCCTCGCCGGCCGCCTGGACGACCGCCCCGTGCTCCAGGACGGGGGTGAGCTGCTCGGTGTAGACCTCGTGGTAGAAGTTGTTGCGCAGCAGCACATAGGGCAGGCCCGAGGCCACGATCGCCTCCTCGGTGCCCCGGTGGTCGTCGGCCAGAGCGGCCGTGAGACTGCCGGGAGCGCTGGTGTAGGCGAGGAGTGCGACGCCGGCAGCTCTGGCGGCGTCGAGGGCGGCCCGGTGCTGGGCGACCCGGTCCCGGCCCATCTCACTGCTGGAGATCAGCAGCACCTTGTCGCCCGCTGAGAAGGCGCCGTCGAAGGTCTCGGGGGTGTTGTAGTCGGCGACCGCGATCCGAACGCCCCGCGCCGCCAGGCCGGAGGCCTTCTCCCGGTTGCGCACGATGGCGGTGACCCGGTCGGCCGGAACCTTCTCCAGCAACTGCTCCATGACGTGACCGCCAAGGTGCCCGGTGGCTCCGGTGACGACGATGCTCATGATGAAAACTCCTCGTGGGCTGGTCCTGCCGCTCACCCTAGGAGCTGCGCTAACTCATCGAAAGTACCCACTTTGAAGTAAGGTACGGGCATGAGCGTAAGTACCCTGGGAGGCGCTGCGAACGCCAAGGGCGAGGCGATGTGCCCGCACCGCCTGGTCCTGGAGCACGTCACCAGCCGTTGGGGCGTCCTCGTCCTCATCGCACTGCTGGAGCGCCGACACCGCTTCAGCGAACTGCGCCGCGCGATCGGCAGGGTCAGCGAGAAGATGCTGGCGCAGACGCTGCAGACGCTGGAGCGCGACGGCCTGGTCCACCGGGACGCCCGGCCTGTGATCCCGCCGCGCGTCGACTACTCCCTCACCGAGCTGGGCCGCGAGGCCGCCGCCCAGGTGAAGGCACTGGCGCTGTGGACCGAGCGGCGGATGGACGACGTGGAGAGGGCACGCCGCGCATACGACGAGGCCCGGGCGGCCGGCGCCCGGGCCTTGTGAACCGGGCGGTGTCCCCGGCGGCGGTCCAGCCGTCGATCAGCCGACGACGGTCCAGGTGTCGTTGCCGGTGAGGAGTGCGGCGAGGTCGCCCTTGCCGTTCT
>NZ_JBHUDX010000065.1:0-1090 GCF_042678285.1 Streptomyces caeni | reverse complement strand
CGTCGAGGAGCGCCGCGGCCGCGGCCTGCGGGGTGTCGAACCCGGCGCGGAAGGCGGCGTCGGCGAGGTGTGCGTCGGCGTCCTTGAGCCGCTGCGCGGTGTCCTCGGCGGCCCGTACGGCGTCCGCCGCCTCGGTGAACAGGGCGGCGTCGCCCTCCAGTTGCGCCGAGCGGGCGGCAACGCTCACGGCGGTCCCCCGGGCACGCGCCAACTCCTCTTCCAGGGCCGTCCGTTCCTGTTCGAGTGCCTCCCGCCGGGAGAGGCGGGCCGCGCCGCGCAGCGCGGCCTCCTGCCGGGCCGCGGCACGCCGCTCGCGCTCGTGCTCGGCCCGTCTGAGCTCCTCCTGCGCGGCGTGCAGCTGCGAGGCGCCCCGCCGGGCGGCGTCGTAGAGCCGCTCCAGCTCCTCGGCTTCCTCTGTCAGCCGGTCGGCCGGTGCGTCGCCTGCCTCCGCGGTGGCGGCGGCCAGTGCCTCCCGCAGGGTGCCGAGCCGCCGCTCGTCGTCGGCGAGTTCCCCCTCGGCGCTCCGGCAGGCGGCGAGGGCGCGCTCCTCCGTCTCCCGGTCGACGTGCCCGGCGACCTTCCGCGCGGGCGCGGGGTGGTCGACGGCGCCGCAGACGGCGCAGGGTTCGCCGTCGACGAGGTCGGCGGCGAGTTCCGCCGCGATGCCCTGGAGTCGCTGCTCCTTGAGGTCCAGCCAGTGTTCACGAGCTTTCAGCGCGCGTTCGCGGGCGGCGAGGGCGCGGGCCTCGGCCGCCTCTGCATGCCGTACGAGCTCGTCGCGCCGGCGGGCCGCCGCCAGCCGTTGCTGCGCGGGCTCGCGCCGCACCGCGAACTGCTCGGCCAGGGTGGCGGCCTGCCGGGCGGCGTCGATCCGGTTCTGCAGGCCCGTACGGGTGTCCTCCCAGTGGTCGAGCCAGCCCTCGGCGTCCTGCAGGACCGCCTCGTCGGCGCGCTCCTCGCGGTCCAGGCCGGCCCGCTCCGCGGCGAGTTGGGCCAGGCGCCGCTCGGCACGGCGGGCGGACTCGAGGCCGCCGAGTTCCTCGACGGCCCGGCGCACCCGCTCGGCCAGCCCCGCGGCCCTGGCGTCCAG